>DASVAI010000033.1:0-10652 GCA_036376445.1 Acidobacteriaceae bacterium | reverse complement strand
GCTCTGCATCCGGAAGAGATGCTGCGCCTGCTCAACGACTCACTCCAGGAGCGCCGCGTCGACGCGCAGTACGTCACGATGGTCTACGCGGTGTGGAACGACCAGGACCAGACGCTGGAGATCGCCAATGCCGGCGCGGTCCAGCCCCTCATCTGTCGCAACGCCGAAGTGGAAACCATCCGTGCCGAGGGCTTTCCCCTCGGTCTTTTTCCGAACGTCAGCTATGAGCAGTTCACTCTCTCGCTGCGCCCCAGCGATTCGGTCGTCTTCTTCAGCGACGGACTGGCCGACGCACAGAACCCCGCCGGCGAGATGTTCGGCACCGAGGAGCTGTGCAGGCTGGTCGAGCAGAACCACCGGCTCGGCGCAAACGAGCTCGCCGACCTGGTCATGTCCGCCATCAACGAGTTCCAGGCCGGAGCCGAGCATTTCGACGACGAAACACTGATTGTGCTCCGCGTAAAGGATGAAACCACTCCGGCATCATCCTGAGCAGAATTTCTTCGCGCTGTCGAACGCGCAGCGTACGGTGGGGTTGTTCGCAACCATCTGGTCGACCCAAAGGGTCCACCGCATCGTGCCAGCACCGTTGTACCCTGAAGACAACCCTCTCCGATAGGAGCTTCATCGCTTGTCTCTCGCAACCGCGACCCGCGTGATCGCCCCCGCCCGCAACCTGCTCGGCAGCCTGCGCCTGCCTGGCGATAAGAGCATCTCGCACCGTTATGCCTTGCTCGGCGGCCTGGCCCACGGCACCACGCATCTGGAAAATTTCTCCACCGGCGCGGACCCCGCCAGCAGCCTGGGGGGCGTCGCCGCACTCGGCGCAAAAATCGAGCGCAACGGCGCAAGCATCACGATCGAGGGAGTCGGCGGCCGTTTTCAACCCGCCGCCACGCCGCTCGACTGCGGCAACTCCGGTTCCACCATGCGCATGCTCGCCGGCCTGCTCGCCGCGCAGCAGGGCAGCTTCACGCTTGTCGGTGACGCCTCGCTCAGCCGACGCCCCATGGAGCGCATCCGCAAGCCGCTCGAAGCCATGGGCGCGCGCATCGTGCTCACCGAAGGCCGCGCGCCGGTCACCATCCAGGGCGCGCCTCTCAAGGCCATCGACTACACCACACCCATCCCCAGCGCACAGGTCAAAACCGCAGTTCTCTTCGCCGGCCTCTTCGCCGATGGCGTCACCACCGTGACCGAATCCATCCGCACCCGCGATCACGGCGAGATCGCGCTCGAAGCCTTCGGCGTCAAACTTGCGCGCCATCTTAACGCGATCAGCATTGAGGGCGGGCAGTCGCTGCACGGCATCAACGCCGTCATCCCCGGCGACATCTCCTCCGCCGCCTTCTTCCTCTGCGCCGCCGCCCTCTTTCCGGATTCAGGCCTCCTGCTCGACAACCTCGGCCTTAACCCCACGCGCGCCACGCTGCTCGATGTGCTGGCCACGCTCGGTGCAAAGACTTCGGTGCTGAATCTAGAGCAACGCAACGGCGAACTCGCCGGCACTGTGCAGCTCGTCGCACCCAAAGACGGACTCGCGGGCGCCACCATCTCCGGCGCGCTCGCCGCGCAGCTCATCGACGAATTGCCCGTCCTCGCCGCCATCGCGCCGTACACGCGCAACGGCATCCGCATCCGCGATGCAAAGGAACTGCGCGTCAAGGAATCCGACCGCATCGCGCTGGTGGCCGAGAACCTGCGCCGCATGGGCGCGGAGGTCGCCGAAGTCGAAGACGGCCTCGATGTTCCCGGCGGCCAGTCGCTGCACGGCGCCGAGATTGAGTCCGGCGGCGATCACCGCATCGCCATGGCCTTCTCCGTCGCCGCGCTGCGCGCAAGCGGAGAGTCCATCATCCAGGGCGCAGAATCCGCGGACATCTCCTTCCCGGAGTTCTTCATTCTGCTCGATCAGGTCGCCGCGCGATAAGCAACAACGCGCAGAGGATCACTCCTCTGCGCGCTCGAACAATCACTACTGCTGTGGTGGATTCTGCGGTTGCGGCTGTGGTGGTGTCTGCTGTTGTTGCGGAGGCGCCTGCTGCTGCGGAGTCTGCGGCAACGGATTCGCCTGCACCGGCGGCGCTTGCAACTGCTCCTGGTGCGAGGGCAGCGGCGCCGCCTGAGCATTGGGTATAGCCTCCAGCCCCGGAATCGTGACTCGCTGCGTCACGGTTCCGGAAACGCCGTCCCCAATGCCGATGTTGTACTTCTGCAGCGTATTGGCCAGGATCTGCTCCAACGATGCGCGATCCCTTGCATACGTCGCCATCGTGGAGGTCACCGTATTCTCGGAGGCGGCCAGGTTCCGCTCCTGCTGCAGCACCAACGCCGTCGTCGAAGCACCGTACTTGAACTTCTTCTTCTCCGCATCCAGCGCCTGCGTGTTGTACTCACGGGTCGCCATCGCCGCCTGCACCGACGCGCGATCGTTGGTCAGCGCATACTGCGCATTGATCACCCCGATGCGAATCTGGTTGTAAATCTCCTGCAGCTTGAGTTGGTCTTGGCGATACTCGATCAGGGAGCGCGACTCCAGGGCCTGCGCCGGACGGTTCCGAAGCGGAATCTGGATATTGACACCCACCCCCCGGTCAGGCGTCTCTCCATTGAACATGTTGGTAAAAACATTGCCGTAATTTGCCGGCGTAATGGTGCATCCCTCAGGCCCGTTCTCTTTGATACTGCAATTCGGATTCGCTGCGCCACCAAGCGCGGTCGATCCATAGAAGCCATAGAGGTCCACAGTGGGCCGTAAACCGTTCTTGACGCCCTTCAGCGTGATTTGATCGTTTTTCAGATTAAGAACTGCCTGCTCGATTTCCGGCCTGTTCTGATACGCCTCTTTGACCAGATCCTCCACCGAAGCGCCTTCTTCTGGCTGCTCGACCAGTGACACGCGGTCGGTCGGAATCACCGGCGCCTGCGACAGCCCTGGATCGTTCAGGTTGCGCGCAATCGCCTGCTTCATCACCAGTTGCTGGTACTCAAGGTTCGTCTGCGCCGTGATCAGCGTCTGCTTGTCCTGAGCCACCTGGTTGTCCGCGTTTAACACATCCAGCGGCGCCAGCGTGCCGATCTGCAACTGCTTCCGGTTATCGGATGCCACCTGCGTCGATTGGTCGAGTGCGCGCTGCGCCGACTGCACATTCTCGTATGAGCTCACCAGCGCCCAGTAGATATTCTCCACTTGGTTGATCGTGTAGAGCAGTTGCTGGCGAAAAGCAGAATCCGTGATACGCCGGTTGTTAATCGCCTGAGCTATGAACCGGGTATTGACTCCGATTCCAAAACCATTGAGTAGATGCTGGGTCAGTGTTGCCCGGAAGCTCGATGTGAGCTCGGGGCTGTAACCGCTGCGGAAACTGTTGGTGGTAAGCCGCGAATTTTGAAAACCGACGGTAAGTAGGGTGCCCGTCCGATAGCCTTGTTGATATTGAAAGTTATACGTATTGCTGTTCTGAATAAGGGTCGGGGCGCCAGTGATAAACGCATTCGGTTCCGGAGTCGTGGCGCGTTCGAATTGGACCGTGCCACTCAACGCTGGGTCGGATATTGTGGGCGTGGGACCTTGCCCGTTGGCCGTCAACACCAGGCCGCTTGTTCCGGCGCCCGCGCCGGAAGCCCCAGCCGATGTACCGCCTGGACCTCCGCCGGCCGCTAGCGTCGAGCTGGTGCCGCCGATCGTGCCCGTGACCAGGCCCGTTGGTACACCGAAGAGCGAGGCGCCTGCGCGCGACCGCACTATGTCCGTGTCTGCAATGTTCAGGTTGTAGCGCGCAATCGCGATATCAAAATTGTTCTCGAGCGCCAGCATGATGGCATCGCTCAGGCTCAGGTAAATCTTCCCGTCCTTCAGCAGACCTGCCAGCCGTGGAGAATTAAAGACGCTCGGCGTCTCGATCGAGGTGGAAAGATATGGCCCAATAGGATTGGGGAAATGCGACGGCGTATTCCGAAAATCCCGCGTCCCGGGCCGCATGTAAAGCGGCAAGGTCGCATTCGGCGCAGGCGCGGCCGGCAATCCCGCCGTCGCCGCTCCCGGGTTTATCTTCTGCGGATTCTCCTGCTGTTGCGCCTCCGCTATCGGCGTAAGCGTGGAAAGCATCGTGGCCGCAATCGCAGTCCAGCCGGCCAGTCGCCGTATTATCCAATCCTGATTGCCGCCCGCTCCCTTACCTTCCTGCTTCTTGAAAGAATTCATTCGCCCCCATCCCATTGAAATGCCGCGTCATGCCGCGTCCAAACACAGACGGCGCAAACCGCTCCCAGGATTCGGCAAAATGCCAGAATCCGACAATCAGGCCCCCACCATGCCGGAAAAATGCTGCTGGAGCTGAGGATCGGCTGTAACTGCTGCTAGGTCTTACGTGCGAGCGCCGCTGCCTGTTCCCTGAAAAACTGCCTTGCGCGCATGCAGGTATGCACTGCGAGCGGCAGCAAAAGTATATCCCAGCGACGCGCGCGCCTCTGCGCTATCCTCAGGCTGCATATGGAGTTGGTCCCATCCCGCGCAACCTCGCAGATGTGGAAGCTCGTGCTCGCATACGACGGCGCCGACTTCCACGGATGGCAGGTGCAGCCCGGCCTCACCACCATTCAGGGCGAACTCGCCGCTGCCATCGAGCGCATCTGCGGCGAGCGAACATTGCCGCAAGGCTCCGGCCGCACCGACGCCGGCGTTCACGCGCTCGCACAGGTCGCCTCCGTCGCACTCGAATCTCCCATCCCTCCCGCAAACCTCCAGCGCGCTCTCAACCGCACCCTGCCTCCCGCCATTCGCGTGATCCAGGCCGAACACGCGCACGAAGACTTCCACGCGCGCCACTCCGCATTTGCCAAACAGTACGAGTACCGCATCTATCGCGGCGAAATCTGCCCGCCGCACCTGGCGCGCTATGTCTACGCCATGCCCCAGCCGCTCGACCTCGACGCCATGCAGCAGGCCGCCACGCTCGTCCTCGGCACGCATGACTTCTCCTCTTTCGCCGCCTCCGATCCCGACCGCGCCGCTCGCATGGCCTCCGATCCCGACCTCGACAACATCCGCACGCTCACCCGCTCCGGCTGGCACGATCAGCCGGATATGCTCATCTACACCGTTCGCGGCAACGGTTTTCTCCACCACATGGTCCGCAATCTCGTGGGCACATTTCTCGAAGTCGGCCGCGCCCGCCGCCGCATCAGCAACATTCCCGATCTCATCGCATCGGGCAACCGCATGGCCGCCGGAGCCACCGCCCCAGCGCGCGGCCTCTTCCTGCACTCCGTCGTATATTCAGACCCGGATGCTACGCTGACTTAGGCCGCTCCGATGCCGTCCTTTCTTTCGCTCAATCCGCTCGGCCAAGTACCGCAGCTTGCTGCGCGACGTCAGGTGCACCAGGCCTTTCGCTGGCTGCATCTGCACGATGGCCTGCTCATGGATTGGCAGCGCACGCTCGTCGCCATCCCCGCGCCGCCCTTCGGCGAACAAGCCCGGGCCGCGTGGCTGCTTGAGCAGTTCCGCGCTCTCGGGCTCGCAGAGCCTCGCATCGATGAAGAAGGAAATGTTCTCGGCCTTCTCGCCGCCGGAGAGCCAAACAACAGCAAAGCCGCGGTCGTCCTCTCCGCCCACATCGACACCGTCTTTCCCGCCGGCACCGAAGTTGCTCCCGAACTCAGCGGCACTCGTCTGGTCGCGCCCGGAGCATGCGACAACGCTGCCGGTGTCACCGGATTGCTCGCCATCGCCGCCGCGCTCATTGATGCCTCTATCGCGCCTTCCTGCCCCGTGCTCGTCGTTGCCAACGTCGGCGAAGAAGGCGAGGGCGACCTCCGCGGCATGCGTTATCTCTATCAGCGCTCCCGCTGGCGTGACCGCATCGCCGCCCACATCGTGCTCGACGGCGCAGGACACGAAGTCGCCGTCACCGAAGCGCTGGGCAGCCGTCGCTTTCTCGCCACCATCACCGGCCCCGGCGGCCACTCATGGACAGATGCCGGCGCACCCAATCCCATCGCCATCCTTAGTCACGCCATCGCCGCCGTCACCCAGCACACGACATCGCGCGAAACCCGCACCACACTCAACATCGGAACCATCAAGGGCGGCAGCTCCGTCAATTCCATTCCCGAGAGCGCCAGCGCGCGATTCGATCTGCGTTCCACCTCGGCAGAAGAGCTGGTCTGCCTCGAAGTCGAATTGCATCGCGCCATTGAAGACGCTGTCATCGCCGCCAACGCGGCAACCACGGAGATGCGCAAGCGCGGCCCCAATGCGCAGGCCGCATTCACCATCGAGCGCATCGGCGATCGCCCCGCGGGCAAACTCGCTACAGCCGCGAACGGCGGGACGCTTTATGACGATCTGCTCGCCGTCGATCGTCACCTCGGCATCCGCACCGAGCCGCGCATCGCCTCGACCGACGCAAACATTCCGCTCTCGCTCGGCATCCCGGCCGTCAGCATCGGCGCCGGCGGCGATGGCGGCGGCATCCACAGCAGCGGCGAATGGTACGACGCGGCAAACCGCGAGCTCGCCCTCAAGCGCATCCTCCTGCTTCTCATCCTCACCGCCGAACGCTGCTGAGTCGAACGACCCGCGCATTCGCCTTTTCGGGGGCTATCCTCGATATTTGCTCGATTTTCCATTAGCGAAATCCCTATCGATCTTTCTCAGATTTGCGCCGTATAGCCATAAGTTGAGGGTGGTGGCCGCTGCGTATAACCATGACAACAATATGCATAGTGAGGTCACGGCAATTACTCGCCCCCATGTCTCCCACAACCGGTGTAGTTGCCGTCCTGGAAAGAAGAAAGACCACCAGACCCCTGTACTCATGATTAGAGCCAGCCCGAGATAGCAGGTAGCACGCCCCCATTTCTTGACGCTCTCATTGACTTCTCTTTGCGTCTGGCGATCCGCTTCATCTTCTGGCAGTCGCTGTTGTGTTCGGAGACGCTTGTCCTTCATAACCACCCTCGTTCAACCCACGTCCGGCTCGACAGAACAGCCCCATGGCGAGCGGAGTATACAAGGTGAATAGCAACTCCGTGTCGCGATTGTGAGCGCTGCTGAGTCTTCGGTCAGATTGAGCAAGTCATCGCCTTCAATCACGCTCATCCTGCAACATGCGACTGCCACCACGTAGGCTTCTTCACGAACAGAATCACTTGTCCAGGCACGGGTTTGAGAGTTCTGCTCATTTTGGTAGGACACCAGATACCCCCGGCCGAGTCTGGTTTAGCAACGGCTCCGACGGACAGGATGTCCTTGAGCGTGATTGGTCCTACGCCGCATTGCTCTTTCTTATCTGGCGGAGATACCAAAATCTCGATCTCTTCTTCGGTGCTACAGGGATTCGGAAACTTTGCTGATCCATCTTTGCTTGTCAGCGCTTTTTTATGGGCTGAATTGTGTTGAGTGCGCGTGCAAAAATACTCGACTTCGACGTTGGCCTGAGGCTTTCCGTTCAAGGCATCCAGTACGAGTACCTTCAGATCTTGCGCAGATGCCTGAACTTGAGGAGAAACCACTCCGGCGATCAGGAGCCAGCAAACAGAACGTACGAGCCTCATTTGCCATCCCTCCAAAGTGCAACTTACCTAGCCAGTCCAGATGGCGCTCGACAGAAGACCACTGAGCGAGCGGAGTATACAAGCTGGATAGCAACTTCATGCCGTAATTGTTCTCTTGGTTATCCAACTTCCCCAATTGAAACCAACCGAACACTTCTCCACAGGAAAGTTGCCGGATATATATCTCCAATCAGTTACAATAAGAATAGAAGGTCAAAGAACAAAAGCCACCATCTCGGTGGCTTTTCCATCTTGTGCGACTCTAACTTCTCTGGAATGACGACTTTGCCCGTAACTCCTTTAGAAAGACGACTTTGACTCACCGGAGGCAGCCTATTCCTCACAAAGCTAAGGACTTAACAAGCTAACCACCGGGACCGGGGGAGGGGTAGGCGAATGCCGGCGGGGGAGCTCACCCACCGCACTCGCCGTGAGCGACCAAAGGAAGTGAACCACTCGAAAACGCGCCGCAGGCGCCTTTGCCTGGACGGCTAGCCCTATACTCCGAGCTATGCGCGTCCTGCTCGCCGCCACAGCTCTCCTCGCATTCGCCATGCCGCTCGCCGCTCAATCCGCACCGCCCGAGACCATCTACTACCACGGCCACATCCTCACCGGCGTCGGACTCGACAAGGGCAAGCTCGACTTCGTCAGCGCCCTCGCCATGCGCGATGGCCTGATCACCGCAACCGGCGCCGATGATGATGTCCTCAAAGCCAAAGGGCCGAAGACACAGCTCGTCGATCTCAGCAGCGCCTTCGTGATGCCCGGCTTCAACGACGCCCACACCCATCTCGGCGACGCCGGCCGGCTCCAGCTCTCCGTCGATCTCACCGGCAGCAAATCACTCGATGACATGCTCGACCGCGTCGAGCTCGCAGCGAAAAGCGCGCCCGCCGGCAAGTGGCTTCAGGGCGGTGGCTGGGATCACACCCTTTGGTCCAACAAGGTTCTCCCCACGCGCCAGGAAATCGATCGCGTCACCCACGGCCACCCCGCTATCTTCGAGCGCGTCGACGGCCACATCGCCATCGCCAACACAGCCGCACTCGAAGCTGCGCACATCGACGCCAAAACTCCCGATCCGATGGGCGGCAAGTTTGATCACGACAGCGAAGGCGCGCTCACCGGCATCGTGCGCGAAGACCCCGCCATGGACATGGTCTTCAAAGTCATTCCGCCGCCCACACCCGCCGAGCGCAAACGCGCCCTCTCGCTCGCCCTCGCCGACGCATCCGCGCACGGCATCACCAGTGCGCAGGACTTCTCTCAGTGGGACGACTTCCTCGTGATGGAGCAGCTCGAGCACGAGGATCATTTGCCAGTGCGTGTCTCCGAGTGGCTGACTTTTGCCGATCCGGTTGAGACGCTGAAGGAGCACCGCGCTCACCATCCCGCTGATGACCCGATGCTGCACACCGGCATGCTGAAAGGCTTCATGGATGGCTCACTCGGCTCGCGCACTGCCGCGCTGAATGCGCCTTATGCCGACGATCCGGGCAACAGCGGCATTCCGCGTTATGACCACGCCAAGCTCGATGCCATGACAAAGGAGCGTGCCGCAGAGCACTTCCAGATGGGCTTTCACGCCATCGGCGATCGCGCAGTGGAAATGGCGCTCAACGCATTTGCGACTCCCAAGCAGGATCCCAGCTGTGTCGTTCCTACGGCTTCGATTCCTCAACCTAAGATCGCTTGCGAACCCCGCCCCCGCATCGAGCACTCGCAGGTCCTCGACGCCCCCGACTTCGCTCGCTATAGAGATCTCGGCGTCATCGCCTCCATGCAGCCCAATCACCTGCTCACCGACATGAATTGGGCCGAGCAGCGACTCGGCCACGACCGCGCCCGCTACTCCTATGCATGGAAGAGCTTCCTCGATCACGGCGTGCCGCTCGCCTTCGGCACCGACTATCCCGTCGAGCCCATCACTCCCTTCCGCGGACTCTACGCCGCCGTCACCCGCCAGAACGAGGCTGGCACCCAGACCTACTTCCCCGAAGAAAAGATCACCATCGCGCAGGCCATCTATGCCTACACCCAGGGCTCGGCTTACGCAGAGTTCAGTGAAACATACAAAGGAATATTGCAACCCGGCATGGTTGCAGATTTCGTCGTGCTCGACCGCGACCTCACCCGCGTCCCGCCCCACGATATCCTCGGCACAAAAGTGATTCGAACCGTGGTCGCCGGTCATCCAACCTACTTCTCCGACGTAGTCACTCGATAGGAGGAGCACGCCCATCGCGAAGCACACCCGCACCGCCTCGCTGCTGCTCGTCCTCGTTACCGCGATCTGGGGCGCCACCTTCGTTGTCGTAAAAGACGCGCTGCGCGATGCCTCCCCGCTGCTCTTCAATCTGCTGCGCATGATCGTCGCCACCGCGGTGCTCGCGGCCATCTACCATCGCGATCTGCGCCGCCTCCAGCGCAGTTATCTTGCCGGCGGCGCGATCGTCGGTCTCTGCCTCGCTGCCGGCTACAGCTTTCAGACCGCCGGCCTCGCCCGCACCACACCCGCCAAATGCGCGTTCATCACGGGGCTTATCGTCGTTATCGTGCCGCTCGTCTGCGCTATCCCGCTGCTCCGTCCCGCCAGCATGAAGCGGCCCGGCGTCGCTGCCTACATCGGCGCCGTCACCGCATTTGCCGGCATCCTGCTGCTCACCACGCCTCCCGGAACACATTGGTCCGCATTGCTCGGCAGCATCAATCTCGGTGACCTGCTCACGCTCCTCTGTGCGCTCGGCTTCGCGCTCCATGTCGTTGCGCTCGCGCACATCTCTCCGCGCATGCCGCTCGGCGCGCTGGCCGTCCTTCAACTCGCCTTCTGCACCATCGTCATGGCCCTCGCGCTACCTGCGTTCGAGCAGCCTCGGATAGTTCTGTCACCGCGACTGATTGCGGCGCTCGCCATCACCGGCGTGCTGGCCACCGCGGTTGCATTCACCGTGCAGTCCTGGGCCCAGCAGCGGCTCTCCGCCACACGCACCGCCCTCATCCTTGCGCTCGAGCCGGTTTTCGCCTTCCTCACGTCATATCTGTTTTATGGTGAGCGCCTTTCCGTCCGCGCCTCTCTCGGCGCACTGCTC
>DASVAI010000025.1:0-14246 GCA_036376445.1 Acidobacteriaceae bacterium | reverse complement strand
GTCGCGCGTCATCCAGGCGACGGGCGTCGCATCGCCGCACTGGGCGATCAGGTCGCGCGCGTATTTCGAGATGGGCCGATAAGGATTGTCGCGAATTTCGGAGCCGGCGACGTAGGGCGCGACTGGATCGAGCAGGCCGGTTAGCGCGCGCAGGATGCGGCTTTTCGCCTGGCCACGCAGGCCGAGCAGGATGAAGTTCTGTCTCGAGAGAACCGCATTGACAATCTGCGGCACCACCGTGTCGTCGTAGCCCACGATGCCGGAAAAGATGGGCGAGGAGTTCTTTCCGGAGGCCTGCTCCTGCAGCCGATTGATGAGGTTCGCGCGCATCTCGTCCTTTACGGAGCGGCTTACGTACGCCTCGGTGAAGTTTTTGCTGGCGCGCAGTTCACCCAGCGTGGCGGGCAGTGCGCCGGTCGGTATGCGGGTCGGGGACGGAGACATCGGCTGGGACATGCGGGGGACCCTCCTCATTACTGTACTGTTTTTGCCCTTTCGATGCGGGGTTGACTCACATGATGTGCCCATTGGTGGAGGCTTGGCGGGCAGCGTGCTTGTTGCGGCGAAGCTTGGGCAGGAGCTCGCGGTAGTACGCGAGCAGAGTTTCGGTGCGCGCTCGATCGGAGCGCATGGCCAGGAGTGCCTGCTGGAAGTCGAGATCGCCCGGCACCGCGGCGGCCAGCAGATAGGCGACAGGAGCGTCCAGGCTGAGGTGGAGACTGTTCTCCGCGATTCCGAGAAGAGACAGAATCTCGAAGTGCATGGCGACGCATTCTTCGCGCGCCGCGCGGATGGAGGGCTCTCCCATGTCGGGCAGGACCGTGACGTCGGCCTGCAGAAAGCTGCGCGAATCGTCGATCTGGTCAATCTCGAAGCGATCCATGCCCTGGGTGAGAATATCGCTGCGTCCATCCGGATAGCTGTGCAGCACACGTACGATCTGTGCGCTGCATCCGATCACGGCCAGGCCATCGCGCTCCGCCCGCACTACGCCGAAGAGGGTATTCGTTGCGAGACATTCCGCGACCATCTCGCGAAAGCGCGGCTCAAAGATGTGCAGGGGAAGCGGCGCTCCGGGGAAGAGGACGAGATCGAGCGGGAACAACGGAATCTTCATGTCCTGCCCCACATTATGCGCCCGTGGGCATAGGGCGCGTTAGATCGAGAGATCGTCGAGCATCGCACTCATCTCATTCAGCGCAAGGCGATTGCCGGTGCGCTGCGCGGCGGCCACGCCGGCCTCGAGCCGCTGCCGCGCTTCCTCATTGCGGCCGGACTTGAGCAGCAGTTGCGCGGACATCTGATAGCCGGCGGTGTAGTCGGCGTTCGCGGTGGTGAGCTGCTCGAACTCAGCGAGCGCAGCCTCCGCGTTGCCCTGGTTCGCCAGCTCCATTGCGAGGCCGTAGCGCGCAAACGCGTCGTTCGGGTTCTGCGCGAGAATTTCCTTCAGCATTGCAATTCTGTCCACTGGCGGGAACGCCTCCTTCGATGACCGTACCACGGCTGCGTCAGGCATGAGGCCGGGCGTGTTTGCGGGTTTCGCTGCAATGCCGGACACTGGAGGGTACCTTCGAGGAACGAAAGAGACGTACACATGGATTTCACCGCAAAACTGCCGACCCGCACCGTGGCCGAATCACGCAGCGAGATGACTGAGCTGATCCTGCCGAACGATGCGAACACGCTGGGCAATCTGCTGGGCGGCCGGCTGATGCATTTCATCGACCTGGTGGCGGCGATGGCGGCCTACCGGCACGCGCGGACTCACGTAGTCACCGCGTCGATGGACCACATCGACTTCATTGCTCCGGTGCACGTGGGCGATCTGCTGATTCTGAAGTCGTCGGTGAATCGCGCCTTCAACACCTCGGTGGAAGTCGGAGTGAAAGTCTGGGTGGAAAACACCATTGCCGGGATGCACCGCCATGTCGCATCGGCATATCTGACGTTTGTGGCCGTAGACAGCCAGGGACGCCGCGTTCCGGTGCCGCGTCTTGAGCCGGAGACGGAGGAAGAGAAGCAGCATTACGAAGACGCCGGACGCCGGCGCGAGCTGCGGGAGAAGGAGCGCGAGCGCAAACGCCAACAAAAGCCGCGCGATGTGGCGATGGACGGCAGCGTGCGGCCCGGGGCGTATACGACCAAGTAAAGGCCGCCTGTTCAACAAGAGATCGGGCACGAGATCGGGAATATGCCGGGTTCATCCGGCGGGAAGAGGAGTTTGAGATGGGAGCACATGGGCACCAGATGCCACAGCCTCAGTCGCTGCCGGGAGTCAAAGCGATCATCGCTATCGGATCGGGTAAGGGGGGCGTGGGCAAGACGACGCTCGCGGTCAATCTGGCAATCGCCATGGCGAAGCTCGGTCACAACGTAGGGCTCGTGGATGCGGATATCTACGGCCCTAACGTGCCGTTGATGATGGGGGCGACGTCGCAGCCACGAGTGGTCGAAGGAAACCGCATTGAGCCGCTGACGGCGCATGGCGTGAAGATGATTTCGGTGGGCTCGATCAATCCCGGCGACAAGCCGCTGGTGATGCGCGGTCCGATGCTGCACCAGATCATCCGGCAATTCCTGCAGCAGGTAGCGTGGGGCGAGCTGGATTATCTGATCGTGGACCTGCCGCCGGGCACGGGCGACGTGGTGATCTCGCTGGTGCAGACGGTGCCGCTCACCGGCGCGGTTGTGGTATCGACCCCGTCCGATGTTTCGCTGCAGGACGCGCGCAAGGCGCTGGAGATGTTTCACCAGGTAAACGTGGAGGTGCTGGGCATTGTCGAGAACATGAGCCAGTTCACCTGCCCGCATTGCCATGAGGTGATCGACGTCTTCTCGAAGGGCGGCGTGGAGCGGATGGGCGCGCAGTTCAAGCTGCCGTTCCTCGGGTCGGTGGAGCTCGATCCGAACATCCGCCAAGGCGGTGATCGCGGCTTGCCCGTGGCGCTCGCTCCGGAGCAGTCGTCGGTGGGCACAGCGAGCTTCTACGCGATCGCGCGCAAGCTGATCGAGCGCGCGGAGGAGCAGCGCGCGCACGAGCAGAATGTATTTGAGATCACGTAAGCATTCGTGAGGCCCCGGAGGCGTTGGAAATCGACTCTGCATTCCCGCGTCAGTGCTTGTTGAGCAGCCCGCCGAGCGTCTTGCCCAGATCCTGGGAATTCGGCACCTTGGCGCCCTTCTTGCCGAGCAGGCCGGCCGACGGATTGCTGGCGCCGCTGGTCAGGCCCTTCAGGTCCGGCGTGATCACCGGGTTTGAGGCCGTGCCCGTGATCGTGACGGGAACCCCATTCTTGAGCGCTCCAGCGGCTGCGCCGCCTACGCCTCCTCCGATCAGGGAGATGGCTTCGGTGGCCACGCCGGCTGCGCCGGTTTGCGCGAGCTTGGCGACCACATGGAAGTTCAGCGCCTTGGCCGCGCTAACGCTGCCGCTGCCGGTGGCCGTGCCTAGGCCGGGCACATCCAGCAGGATGTTCTGTGCGTCGATGGCGCCGCCTGCCTCACGCAGATTCAGGCTTAGCACCCGTATCGTTGTATTATTGCCGGTTCCGCCGCCGGTCAGCCGCGTAACCGCTGCCAGCTTTGAGCCGAGATTGAAACCGGCGAGTTGGGAGTTCTCAAGACGCACTGGCCCCGTGATCACCGGCGCATCGCTGGTTCCGGTAACGGCGAGACTTGTAGAAAGCGTTCCTCCTTGTAGCTTCGATCCTGAAGGCATTTCGACACCAAGCGCCGGCAAAAATGCTTCGAGATCGTTGACAGGCGCGCCCTGTGTACCGGCAGTCGCGTTCAGGCTCGTCTTCGTACCCTGCGTTCTGTAACTGCCGGCGATGTTAAAGACAGCCCGGTCGAACGCAAGCGTTGTCTTGCGCAATTGGCCGGAGAGCGAGGCAAGATTCTGGTCCAGGGTGAAGTTGACACGGACCGGCCTTGGAGCGGGCGAGCCGTTCGCCGCAAGCTTGAGCTGATTGGCGGTAATGGTTCCCTGCAGGTGCGCGGTCTGGCCATTTGAGGTGACGTCGGCGTTCAGGTCCGCAATCCCCGAGACGCCGGCGGAAGGCGGCACGAACCCGCTGGCCACCAGATCGGCATGCTTTGCTTCTATTTTCGCGGTGAACGGAGTCTTCGATGCGTCGGCCTGATTGAAAGGGCCGCCCTTGCCACTTACCGAGACGGTTCCGTTGCCCGACAACGCCGCGGAAAGCGAATACGTGAAGGGAGTGGTCAGCGAGAAGTCATTGATCTTGGCCTGCACATCCTTGATGACTTGCGGCCGCGTGGGCGCACCGAGATCGGCGATAGTCACCTGGCCGTCTGTGACCTCGAGAACGCCTATCGATAGGTTGGGCATCGCGCTTTGCGTCTCGGTCTTATGGGAGCGCTTGTTCGAGTTGCCGAGGCTCGCGTAATTCCAGACGTTCGCCTGATTCTGGATCAGGTCGATCTGCGGCGTATCAATGGTGATGCTGCGGATCTTGACTTCCTTATGGAAGACCAGCGGTCCAACCTCGATGCCGATGTGGACCTGCTTCGCCTGCACGAACGGCTGCTGGCTGAAGTGCGGATCGTCGGCGATGCGGAGCTGGTCGGCAGTAAGCGAGCCGCTCAGCAGCGAGAAGCTGAGATGCCCAAGCGTCACCTTTCTGCCGGTCGCGTCCGAAAGCATGCTCTCGACGCGCGGGCGGTAGTTATCCGCGTTCAGGAGAATGGGAATGAGAATGAGCAGGAGAATGACGAGGCCGCCTGCTACCGCCGCAATGGTGATCCACAAACGCCGCCTGTTCATCATGGGGAATCCTTCTTTCTGGGAAAGGCGGACGCAATTCGCAGTGGCCCCATCCGTCCGGTTCCGGAATCCTGCGTTAGAAACATGCTGACGGTACTTTGGTTAGCTGCAAACTTACATAAGCCCAGCTTTATGCCACTCAGATGAACTTCGTCAACCTGATAGGATAAAGGAGGCGGCTTCTCTCTGGAGCAATCCTTCGGAGCAGCACGCAGGTGACACGGCCATGACAGCAGAGCTCCGAATCAGCCCACGGGAGCGATTGATATTGACGGCCATCCTGGAGCTTTATATAGCGACTGGGGAGCCGGTTGCGTCGCAGGCCGTGGCGCGAATTTACGCGGACAAGGAAGGGATGAGTTCGGCGACGATACGCAACGTTATGGTCTCGCTGAGCGACGCGGGCCTGCTGGAACAGCCGCACACCTCCGCGGGGCGGATTCCCACGGCAAAGGCATTCCGCTTCTACGTCGAGCATCTGGCGGGAGCCGCGCGGGCCGCCGCGGGAACCAATGCCGCGCAGCTTTCGGCGGAGAAGCGGCGGCAGATCGATGAGTGCTTTGCCGGGGTGACGAGCCGTCAGCATTTTCTGGAGCGGACCTCGCATGTGCTCGCGATGATTTCGAGCGGCGTCGGGGTGGCGACCGAAGCGGCGGGCGAAACGGAGTGGCTGGAGCACATTCACTTTGCGCGGCTGGCCGCGCAGCGCGTGCTGGCGGTGGTGGTCACGCGCGGCGGCACGGTGTTGGACCGCGTGCTGCAACTGGACCACGACCTGGGGCAGAGCGATCTGGAAGCGGCGGGGAATTTCCTGAACGGAAACTTCCGCGGCTGGTCGATCGATCGCATCCGGGCAGAGATTGAGCAGCGCATGGAGCAGGAGCGCAGCGAGTACGACAGACTGATGCATTCGGTGAATGAGCTGTTCCGCAAAGGCGCGCTGGAGGGCGTGCAGCCGACGCAGATATTTGTAGAAGGTGCGGCCAATCTGGTGCAGCGTGATGTGGACCGGGAACGGCTCCGGACGCTGCTCGGCGCGCTCGAGGCCAAGCAGCGGCTGATCGATCTGCTGAGCGCGTATGTCGATGCGCGGCAGCAGGCGGTGCGTGTGGTGGTTGGACTGGAAGATACGATTCCGGATATGGAGAATATGGTGCTGATCGGCACCGGCGCGCGTCTGGGCGCGGAAAGCGTGGGAACGGTGGCTGTGCTGGCGCCCACGCGCATCCGCTACAACGAGACGATCCAGGCAGTCTCCTACATCGCGCAGCTTTCGGAACGGATTCTCCAGCGAAGCTAGCGTGCCGGCGGCGCGCATCGAACTACATGCGATACACCCGGAATAGACACGACACAGGATTGAAGAGACGTATGGCTATGACTGAAAACGCGACAGATACGACACACGAAGAACAGAACAAAGAAAACAACCAGACGTCCGGCGGACTGCAAGCGGACATGCAGTCGGAGGCGAACGCAGGGCCGAACCCGGCGGCGATTGCAGAGACCATGACCGGCCTGCATGAAGAGTGCGAGCGCCTGCGCGCCGAGCGGGATGGGTTGGTTGAGCGCCTGGCACGGCTGCAGGCGGAGTTCGATAACGCCCGCAAGCGTGAGCAGCGGGAGCGGGCCGACTATCGATCGTTCGCCGTTGCCGACGCTGTCGAGCAGTTCCTGCCGGTACTGGACAATTTCAAGCTGGCGCTGAACGCGAACGGCACGGCTGAGCAGATGCGCACTGGGGTGGAGCTGATCGCCAAGCAGATGGATGAGGTGCTCCGCTCACTGAATGTGACGCCGGTGGAGACGGTGGGTCAGCCCTTCGATCCGCGGGTCCACGAGGCGCTCGAAAGCGTGGAGCGTTCCGACCTTCCCGATCATCAGGTAATTGACGAGATTCGACGCGGCTATCGCATCCGGGACCGCCTGCTTCGCCCGGCTCTGGTGCGTATCTCCGTGAACCCGAACGTCTCCGAGGCATAGGCCGCGGAGATCGTCCGGAATTGCGGCGGATGCGCCGCATTGCGAGATCCCTGAATGCCGGAGCGCTCGCCCGGCAGGCTGAACAGAAGACTGAGTACAGGAAAAATGGCAAACGTGGCACACGTCGACTACTACGAACTCCTGAGCGTTTCGAGAGACTGCAGCGACCAGGAACTGAAGACCGCATACCGCAAGCTGGCGATGCAATATCACCCGGACCGCAATCCGGACAATCCCGATGCTGAAGAGCGCTTCAAGCAGGCGAGCGAGGCCTACCAGGTCCTGAGCGATCCGGAGAAGCGCGCGGCCTACGACCGCTATGGTCACGCAGGCGTGAGCGGCGCGGGAGCCGGCTTCCCCGGCGGCGTGGATCTGGGCGACATCTTCGGCGATTTCTTCGGCGAGATGTTCAACGTCGCAGGCGGACGCTCGGGACGAGCGTCACGCGCACAGCGCGGCCGCGACATCCGTTACGACCTGACGATCGATTTTGAAGACGCGGTCTTCGGCAAAGAAACCTCGGTGACGGTTCGGCGGCAGGACCTCTGCCCCGAATGCCGCGGCTCCGGCGCGGCGCAGGGCAGAGCGCCCAGCACGTGCCAGCAATGCGGCGGCCGCGGCCAAGTGCGCTTTCAGCAGGGCTTCTTCTCGATCGCGCGGACGTGTCCCATCTGCAGCGGTACCGGCCAGGTAGTCACCGAACCGTGCCACACCTGTCACGGCGATGCGCGCCTCGAAAAGGAGCACACCATCCAGGTGAAGATCCCCGCGGGAGTCGAGGACGGCACGCGTATTCGCTACCAGGGCGAAGGCGACGCTGGCCGCTACGGAGGAGGTTCAGGCGATCTCTACATCGTGCTGGCGGTGAAGCCGCACGCCTACTTCGAGCGCGAGGGACACGACCTGCACTTCGCCGTGATCGTCTCGTTCCCGCAGGCAGCGCTGGGATCGGAGATCTCTATCCAGACGCTGGAAGGCGAGACCACGCTGAAGATTCCTGAGGGCACGCAGAGCGGCAAGGAGTTCCGGCTGCGCGGCAAGGGCGTGCCCTACCTGAACGAACGCGGACGTGGCGATCTGATCGTCCAGGTGGTGGTTGAGACACCGAAGAAGCTGACCAAGGCGCAGCGCGAGGCGATCGAGCAATTGGGAGGCATACTCGGAGTGCAGAACCGTGTTGCATCCCGAGGCGGCCTGCTCGACAAAATGAAAGACCTCTTCACCTAGATACTGGCCGTACGGGCGGCGGCGCCTGCGGCGCGTGCGGGTGGGTTCGCTTCCGTTGGTCGCTCACTTGCGGTGCTGTGTCCAGGGCAGGCGAACTGCAGGTTCTTCTCTGCGCTCAGAATGACAATCGCTCGGAATGACAATGTTGCATCGGCGGCGGCTTTAGCTCTGCTGGGCCGCTGTGTTCACGATTGCCAGCGCGGCGATGGCCGCGGTTTCCACCCGCAGGATGCGGGGACCGAGGCTGACGCTGTGCCAGCCGGCGCTGTCGAACAGCGTCAGTTCGGCAGCCGTCCAACCGCCCTCCGGGCCAATGGCCAGCTCGATTCCGCCCGCCGGGATAGTCTGCAGAATGCGTAACAGCGGCTGATCGACTTCGGTTTCGGAGAGCAGGATGCGGAGAGCATCCGGCTTCGTTGCAGAGAGCACGCTGGCCAGCCCGGCGGGCTCGGCGATCTCCGGCATGTCGCTCCGGCGGGACTGCTTCGCGGCTTCCACGACGATCCGCCGCCAGCGCTCCACCCGCTTGCCTGCTGCCTGCGCGAGATGCTTTTCGGTGCGCTCGGCGACGACTGGCACGATCCTGCTGCAGCCAAGCTCCACCGCTTTCTCGATGGCCCATTCCATCCGGTCGAACTTAAAGACGCTGAGAAGCAGCGCGACGGGAAGCGCGGCGACGGTTTCCAACTCGTCAAGAAGTGTGAAGTGGACGCTGTCACGGTTGATGGATGCGATGCTCGCGAGCCAGGCGCGTCCGCCGGCGACCACGTCAAATTCCATGCCCGGCTGAGCCCGCAGCACGCGGCTCAGGTGGCGCGCCTGATCGCCGTGCACCGCGGCGGAGCGCTCCTCCCATGTGTCTGCGATCCAGCGGCGACGCCTCATGCAATCAACTGTATCGCGCGCAAAAACACCTCGGGGGACGCTTGCCTGCGTCCCCCGAGTCTGTTGCCTTGTTTGGTTGAATTGCTTACTTCTTCTTCGCTGCCTTCTTTGCCGCCTTCTTGGCCGGCTTCTTGGCTGCCTTCTTTGTTGCCATGGTTTCTATTCTCCCTTGTGCTGCAACGCAGTTGTTGCAGTTACGGAATGTATAGAGTGGTGGCATTAGAGTGTCAAGAAAAAAATCACGGATTTGTGAGCTTCTTTCTCCGCGCAACTTCGCTTCATCGGTCGCGTCTGCAACTAGTGTGGGATTCGATGCAGCCACTGACTGCCAAAGTAGAGGACAACTCCGCTGAGTGAATCGTGCCACGCGTGCGCGATGATGCCGGGTCGAAGACTGCGACGCAGATGCGCGAGGATGCCGAAGAAGACGCCGTACAGAGTGATGAGCAGGATTCCACTCGCGCCTTCATACCCGTGCGAAAGCCCGAAGAACACTGCGGAAATCGCTATGCCGACCCAGATGCGACGCGTCAATGCGGTGAACTGCTGCTGCAGATAGCCGCGGAAGATCAGCTCTTCGCAGAAGCCGGCCGAGATGCTGAGAGCAAACCACAGCGTCAGCTCCGGGAGCGATGCCGGCGCCATCCGCGAGACGATGCTGCGGATCTTCTCCGGGTGCATGCGGACGGCGCGCAGCAGCACACCCACCATGCCGAGCGCGAAAAGCGATGCAAACCAGAAGCCGATACCGATGGCGACGTCGGTCCAGAACTCTGCCGCGCCGGTCCGCCGTATCCCCAGAAGCTGACGCAGCGGCGTGCGGCGCATGAGGAGTCCCCAGTGAACAAGCGCGAGCAGCACCCACTCCCACACCAGCGTCACACCGTACATCACGTAATGGGTGTGCGCGGGAGTGGCTACGAGATGGCGCGTCAACGCATTCACCAGGGAGATGCCGAGCAGCAGGACGAGGATGACCGCGGTGTGCCAGAGCGGCGCGAGCAGCGTGCCTGTGCGGGTTGGTGCGATTTGTGTGGTGCCGCTTTCGGGTGTTGTCACAGATAGCCGGATTGCCGCTGGATTTCAGTCCCTGCTATCTTCACACGTTGGCCATTCGCGTGGCCCATAGGAAGTCGAGGTTTCCAGATGGAAGAAGTTGTCATTGTTTCGGCGGTGCGGACGCCAACGGGAAAGTTCCAGGGATCGCTTTCGGGCTACAGCGCCGTGCAACTGGGCGCGCTCGCGGTGCGCGAGGCGGTGCGACGCGCGGGGATCGCACCTGAGCAGGTCGACGAATGCATCATGGGCAACGTTGTTGCCGCGGGACTGGGACAGAATCCCGGCCGCCAGGCGGCGCTGGGCGGCGGTCTGCCGCCGTCGGTGAGCGCGCTCACCATCAATAAAGTATGCGGCTCAGGATTGAAGGCTGTGGCACTGGCGGCGCAGGCGATCCAAACCGGGAATGCGGAGATCGTGGTCGCGGGCGGAATGGAATCAATGACCAACGCGCCGTATCTGCTGCCGCAGGGACGCAGCGGCTTCCGCATGGGAGATGCGAAGGTGATCGACTCGATGATTCGCGATGGCCTGTGGGACGTCTATAACGACTACCACATGGGCATGACCGGCGAGAACGTCGCGGAGAAGCATTCGATCACGCGCGAGCAGCAGGACGCCTATGCGCTGGCCTCGCACCAGAAGGCAGCAGCGGCGCAGAAGTCGGGCGCGTTCAAAGACGAGATGCTGCCGGTGGAGATCCCGGCGAAGAGGAAGAGCGACAAGCCCGACGTGCTGGACCGCGATGAGAGCGTGCGCGAGGATGCATCGCTCGAAGGGCTACGAGCGCTGAAGCCGGCCTTCAAGAAAGATGGAACCGTCACTGCAGGCAACGCGCCGGGCGTAAACGATGGCGCCGCCGCGCTGGTCGTGACCTCGGCGCGCAAAGCCGCGGAGCTGAAGCTCACTCCTCTGGTGACGATTCGCGCGCAGGCGAGCAGCGGCGTCGAGCCGAAGTGGGTGATGCTGGCGCCGGTGATCGGAATCCAGCGTGTGCTGAAGAAAGCCGGCTGGACGAAGGAGCAGGTGGACTTATACGAACTGAACGAAGCCTTCGCGGTGCAGGCCCTGGGCGTGATGAAGGAAGTGGGCCTGGATGCTCCGGACCTGGCCTCGCGCGTGAACGTGAATGGCGGCGCGGTGGCGATGGGACATCCCATCGGAGCGAGCGGCGCGCGGGTCTTGACGACATTGATCTATGCCTTGATCCATCGCAATCTGCACAAAGGCGTGGCGGCGCTCTGCCTGGGCGGAGGCAATTCGGTTGCCATGGCGGTGGAGCGCTAGAGCATCGATCGATTGCACTGAAGAAGGGCATGCGGGCGGCCGGAGGGCGCCAAGGCTACAATGTACAAATCGCGGAAGCCGGGACGACAGTTTCCTCCGGTGCAACGCAGGCATTGTCCTTGCGCACAGAAGTGGACACCCGAATCCACCGTGCGCCTGACGTAGATTTGATCGCTGCCTCCGGATCATCCTGAAGCGAAAGGGACAAATCGCCGCATGACCCTGCTGCTGCTACAGATGGCAATCGTGCTGCTGGTCACCCTGATTTGCGGCTGGATCGCGCGCAAGCTGGGTCAGACCCGCGTGGTCGGCGAGATCGTGGGCGGCATCCTGATTGGTCCTTCGGTGCTGGGGCGGTTCTTCCCACATATAGCCGCGACCTTTACGCCGCACTCCTTCGCCGCCTTTGAAAACATGAGCACCGTTGGGCTCATTCTTTATCTCTTCCTCATCGGGATGGAACTGGATTACGAGCAGCTCTACAGGCAGCGGAGCACTGCCGTGCTGGCCAGCGGCATGAGCATTCTCCTTCCCTTCGTCATGGCCGCGCTGCTGGCGCACTCGCTTCGCATCCGATTTGCGCCGCATGGCATCGGCAGCATGCCGTTCGTGCTGTTTCTCGGCATTGCGATGAGCATCACGGCCTTCCCGGTGCTGGCGCGCATGCTGGAAGAGCGGCGGCTGCAGTCTACATCTCTCGGAACAACGGCCATTCTCTGCGCCGCCGTGGATGATGTGGTGGCCTGGTTGCTGCTGGCTTTCGCGCTGGCGTTGCTGGGCAAAGAGGGCCAGTCCGTCAGTCTTCCCATGCGCATGGCGGGCCTCGTAGGTTATCTCGTGTTCATGCTCGGTGTGGTGCGCCCACTGGCAAACTGGGCCGGCAGGCGTTATAAGTCGACCGGCATGTCGCTGGAGCTGCTTGGCCTGATCGTCATCTGCCTACTGTTTTCTGCCGCGGCGACGGATTTCCTTGGCATCCATCCGCTCTTCGGCGCGTTTCTCGCCGGCGTCTGCTTCCCGCGCATCCCGCGCTGGCAGGAAGAGATTCGCGCACGGACTGACATGCTCATCGCCGTGCTGCTGCTGCCGCTCTTCTTCGCGCTGACCGGAATGCGCACACGCCTCGATCTGCTGAACGACGCGAACATGTGGCTGTGGGCCGGCATCGTGCTGGCGGGATCGGTGGCGGGCAAAATGGGCGGCGCGGTGCTGGCGGCGCGCTGGGTGGGCCAGTCATGGCGGAACGCCGGCGCGCTGGGCGCGCTGCTCAACACCCGCGGCCTGGTGGAGTTGATCGTGCTGAACATCGCCTACAGCGCCGGCGTCTTCTCACCTACGCTGTTTACCATGCTGGTGGTGATGGCGTTGGTGACGACGATGCTGACCTCGCCGCTACTGAAGCTGCTGAAGATTCAGGACGGTGTTGAGGTCGACGAAGAGCTGACGGCGATGGCTAAGCATTCTGCTGCATGAGATCGTCTACTGAGCCGGCGGAGTATTTAGTTCTGCAAATGAAGATAAAGTAGAACGCCCAGCGCTGCAGCCACAATTGCTATGAAAAACAGTCTTCGGCGCGCTGAGGCTTGAACCACCAATGCCGACGAGGCATTTGTGGGATGTCTTTGCGTGGCTGCTCTCGGGTTGCCTTACGCATTGCCCTTAAGGAATACCCTGCCTTCGAGATTCTTTTGGCAATTACAGCGTCAGCCCGCACAGCGCCCCGAAGGAGGTGTTCTGCTGTAATTGAGTAAACGCGATCATGCTCTGCCTCACGATACGCAAGGATAAGTGCATCCTTGCTGCGAGAAGAGAGCGCGATCCCTTCGTGGAAATGAGGGCCAAGAGGATTACTCTCCCCGCCGAGATGCAGTCGAATATAATCCGAATTCTGATGCAGTCTTGCGAGCGGCCCGCTCGCGTCAAGCTCATGCAGCGATCCCAAGATGAGGTCCTTAGGTTCAATTTCCGCTGCGCCACGGGCCAGTGCCGCACATCTGGCATGAAAAACCGTTCGCCGTGCCTGTTCTGTATATCGTTCAAACATCGGGCGAAGGTTCCCCTCTCAGCACTCAATGACATTCAAAGCAAGCCCCGCCAGCGAAGTCTCTTTATACCGCGACTGCATATCCAAACCCGTCTCGTACATCGTGCGGATCACCTGGTCGAGCGAGACTTTGTGCTCATCTTCCTCGGCCAGCGCCATGCGGCAGGCGTGCACCGCTTTGACGGCGCCCATGGCGTTGCGCTCTATGCAGGGGATTTGCACCAGGCCGCCGATGGGATCGCAGGTCATGCCAAGGTTGTGCTCCATTCCGATCTCGGCAGCGTGCTCAACCTGCGCGTTGCTGCCGCCCATCGCTGCAGCCAAGCCGCCCGCGGCCATGGAGCAGGCAACGCCCACCTCGCCCTGGCAGCCGACCTCCGCACCGGAGATGGATGCATTCTCCTTGTAGAGAATGCCGACGGCGGCTGACGTCAGGAAGTAGCGCAGGATGCCGGCTTCGTCCGCGCCCGCGATGTAGTTGCGATAGTAGTGCCCGACGGCCGGAATAACGCCGGCAGCGCCATTGGTGGGCGCGGTAACGACGCGGCTGCCTGCGGCGTTCTCTTCGTTTACGGCCATGGCGTAGATCGTCACCCAGTCGAGCGGCGCCAGCGGATCGCCGGTGCCCTTGCCCGCTGCTGCCTGCTGCTGCAGACGTGCCGCCAGCCGTTTTGCGCGGCGGCGCACGCGCAGGCCGCCCGGGAGAATGCCGTCCGTCGCAAGCCCCCGCACGACGCAGCTTTGCATCACGTCCCAGATGTGCAGGATGTCACGGCGCACAGATGCAGCAGCTTCTGGTGTGTCACCGCGGCGGGCACATTCATTGCGCATCATCAGCTCATCGATGTGCAGATTGTCCTGCTTCGCCATCTCCAGCAGTTCTGCCGCGCTGCGGAAGGGATAAGGCAGGGAACTGGCCGTCATCACGGGCGCTGCATGGATGTCGGCCCCATCTTCGACGATGAAGCCGCCGCCGAT
>DASVAI010000024.1:0-26138 GCA_036376445.1 Acidobacteriaceae bacterium | reverse complement strand
CGAGCAGGTAGTAGCCGATGCCGGCCCAGGCGAGCACGGTCGTGATGGTGGCGACGATGGCAGCGGTGAGATTCAAGGACTTGAGGTGCTTGCCGCACGGGCGGAGGCGCCGGTGACGCGTGTTGTCAGGTTTGCTCCCTTTGGTCGCTCACGCCGGGAGTGGGTTACCTGACTTTATCCCATCCTCTCAATGGCTTGGGTGCGCACAGTCGTTAGGGCAGATCTCTCCACTTCGCGGGTGAGGCTGCGCGCCAAGGCTCCGGTCGAGATGACGTGAAGCGTGAGTGAGTGAAGATTGCTATTCGTAACGCAAGGCTTCGATGGGGTCGAGGGTGGCGGCTTTCCAGGCGGGATAGATGCCGAAGACGAGGCCGATCACGCAGGAGACGGTGAAGGCGACGATTGCCCAGATGGCGGACATCTGCGCGGGCAGGACCGTGCCGAGGATCAGTTTGAGCAGCAGGGTAAGCAGCGCGCCGGCCAGGATGCCGACGAGCCCGCCGAAGGCGCAGAGCGTGATGGCCTCCAGCGTGAACTGCAGCATGATGGTGCGGCGGGTTGCGCCCATCGCCTTGCGGATGCCGATCTCTCGCGTTCGTTCGGTGACCGAGACGAGCATGATGTTCATGACGCCGACGCCGCCGACCATGAGGCCGACGCTGGAGACGCCGACGAGGAAGATGAAGAGTCCGCCGGTAAGGGAGTTCCAGAGCTCGAGCAGGCCGTCGGAAGTGAAGATGGCGAAGTTGTCGGGCTGGTCGGCTTTCACCTTGCGGCGGCGACGGAGCATTTCGCGGAGCTCATCTTCGACGGCGACCTTGTTCTTCGCGTCGTCATACTTCACGCTGATCCAGTAGTCGAGGATCTCCGGGTGGAGCTTGCGGAAGGTGAAGAGCGGGAAATGGGCGGAGTTGTCGTTGGGGTTCTTGCCGCCGCCGAAGACCTGCTTCTGTTTGGCAAGCACACCGATGACGGTGAAGACGTCGCCTTCAATCTGGACTTCCTTCCCTAGAGCGGATTCCTGTCCAAACAGCTCTTGCGCGGCATCGTGGCCAAGGACGACAACGTTGGCGCGCCGCTCCTCCTCCTGTGCAGTGAAAAAGCGGCCTTCGTCCATATTGATGTCGTACACCATCGGCTGCTGCTCAGAGTCGCCTTGGAGCATGGTGTTGGAGAGCTTGTGCCCCTTGTAATTGATGGAGAAGCTGCCCAGGTGCCCGGTGGGCGAGCGGTACTGCTGAGAGGGATCGACGGCCACAACGTGCGGCAGCACACGCAGGGCGATCGCGTCCTCATAGGTGAGTTGCTTGCGGTTCAGCATCTCCTGCGTGGGGCGGTTGCCGAAGACGGGGAAGCGGAAGATCCAGTAGACGTTGGTGCCGAGCGATTTCACGAGGTTGTCGACGTTGGCGGTGAGGCCGTTGATGACCGAGGAGATGAGGATAACGGTGGTGACGCCGATCATGATGCCCAGGATGGTGAGGCCGGAGCGCAGCTTATTGGAGCGCATCGTATCGCCTGCCATCCGGACCGCTTCTTTTGCATCACTCAGCCGCATGATTCACTCCGGGTTATAGTTCCGCGCGCAGGGCAACGATGGGATCGAGCGTGGCGGCCTTCCTGGCCGGATAGACGCCGAAGAAGATACCAACCGAGGTCGCGACCCCGAGGCCGAGGAGCACGGACCAGAGCTTGATGTCGGACGGGAAGCCGACGATGAGCGTGATGATTTTGGCCAGGAGTATGCCACAAAAGACGCCGACGAGGCCGCCGAAGAAGGACATGGTGGCGGACTCGATGAGGAATTGCGACATGAGATCGCTGCGGCGCGCGCCGAGCGCCTTGCGGACGCCGATCTCGCGGGTGCGCTCGGTGACCGAGACCAGCATGATGTTCATGATGACGATGCCGCCGACGACCAGCGCGATGGCGGCGAGGGAGACGGCAACGGCAAAGAAGCTGGAGCTGATGCTCTGCCAGATGCCGACGAAGGTCTGGTTGGTATCGACGGAGAAGCTGTCCTCCGCGCCGGGGCGGTCATGGCGAATGGAGCGCAGGATGACACGCACCTGGTCGGAGGCGAGCTCGAGCGGATCGCCGACGCCGTAGGCGCGGGCATAGAGGGTGAGACTGCGGTTGTTGGCGCCGTGGGTGTCGAGGAAGGTGGTAAGCGGGATGGCGACCCAGTTGTCCTGGCTCTGTCCGAGGGTCTTGCCCTTGCGCTCACCGACGCCGATGACGGTGTAGTGCTCGCCGTCGGCGCGAATCTCCTTCCCGAGCGGATCCTCGCCGTTCATCTGGTTGTCTACGATGTCCGGGCCGATGAGGGCGACGTGCAGGCGGCGCGCCTCCTCGCTGGGCGTGAAGGCACGGCCGCGCTCGATATTGATGTCGTAGATGGCGGGCATGTCGGCGGTCCAGCCGCGGATGTCGATGTCGGTAGCGGAGTGGCTGCCATAGACCACCGAGCCGGTGGCACTGGCCATGGCGCCGGTGGCGGAGCAGGCGGCGCAGCGCTCTGCGATGGCCTCGTAGGCGTCGTAGCGGAGGTCTTTGCGCTTCTGGTACTTCATGAACTCGGCGTCGCTGAAAATGACAGCCGGCTGCTTGGAGGCGGTGAAGACGTCTGCACCGTAGCCGTAGACCTTGGTGGCAACAAACTTGTTCGCACCGGCGACGAGCGTGATGACCATGATGACGGAAGCCACACCGATGACGACACCGATGAGCGTGAGGATGGAGCGCAGCTTGTTCGCCCAGAGCGACTGCAGCGCAATGCGGACGGCTTCCCGAAAGGCCATAGGTGATCCAGAGGGTGGAACGAGTTTATCAGCCTGAATGTTCCCGCCGTGCCGGCAGATGGGCAACATCGACGCAGCTTTTGCCGCTCCAACGGAGAGACGGGACGAGCGGCACGGCGGAAGTGGCCGCTCTCCGGCATATTTCTCCTCACTGATGGCGCGGAACGCCTTCGCGCCGCAACCCCTCACCGCGAAAGGAGCCGTGTCCCATGGCCGCGAATCATGGCATTGTTTACCTTGGCCCGAACAAGGTGGAAGTGCAGTCGATCGACTATCCGAAAATGCAGAACCCACAGGGAAAGCCGATCGAACATGGGGCGATCCTGCGCATTGTGTCCACAAACATCTGCGGGTCGGACCAGCATATGGTGCGCGGGCGGACGACGGCTCCAAAGGGGATCGTGCTGGGTCACGAGATTACGGGCGAGATTATCGAGAAGGGCAAGGACGTGGAGTTCCTGAATGTGGGGGACCTGGTGTCTGTGCCCTTCAACGTGGCGTGCGGACGATGCCGTGCCTGCCGCGAGCGGAATACCGGCGTGTGCCTGAATGTGAACCAGGCGCAGCCGGGCGGAGCCTACGGATATGTCGACATGGGCGGCTGGGTGGGCGGCCAGGCGAATTACGTGCTCGTGCCGTATGCGGACTTCAACCTGCTGAAGTTTCCGAACAAGGAGCAGGCGATGGAGAAGATCACCGACCTGACGATGCTTTCAGACATTCTGCCGACCGGCTTCCACGGCGCGACGTGTGCGGGCGTTGGCGTGGGCTCGACTGTATATATCGCAGGCGCAGGACCGGTGGGCATGGCGGCGGCGGCGAGCGCGCAGATTCTCGGCGCGGCGGTGATCATCATCGGAGATCGCATTCCGGAGCGGCTGTCGCACGCGAAGAAGATGGGCTTTGAAACGGTGGATATCGCGAAGCACGACAAGCTGGGCGAGCAGATTGCGGAAATCCTGGGCGAGCCGGTAGTGGATGCAGCGGTGGATGCAGTCGGGTTTGAGGCGACCCAGCATGGAACCCGGGATGATCCCGATCCGGCGTCGGTGCTGAATCAGTTGATGGATATTACGTTCGTCGCGGGTGGCTTGGGGATTCCGGGGCTCTACGTAGTGGAAGACCCGGGCGCGCCGAACGAAGATGCGAAGAAGGGCATGCTGAAGGTGCGGATCGGCAAGGGCTGGTCGAAGTCGTTGCACTTCCACACCGGGCAGGCGCCGGTGCTGCAATACAACCGGCAACTGATGATGGCGATCCTGCATGACCGGATTCCGATCGCGAAGATCGTAAACGCAACGGTGATCCCGCTGGAGCAGGCGCCACAGGGATACAAGGATTTCGACAAGGGCGCGGCGAAGAAGTTTGTGCTGAATCCGAATGGGCTGATTAAGAAGGCGGCGTGATGGCGATTGAGGAGCACTGACAAACGCTCTGCTCAAACCCGGCGTGCCTGAAACAGGCCCAACCACAGGAACAAACAGATGGATAGCAACGGAAAAGGAGGTTTCACTGGAAAGGTCGCATTCGTGACCGGTGCAGCGAACGGGATAGGGCGCGCCGCTGCGCTGGCATTTTCGCGCGAGGGCGCGAGCGTAATCGTGGCTGACGTTTCCGAAAAGGCTAATGAAGAAACGGCGTGCATGATCCAGGATGCCGGCGGGCATGCGCTCGCCGTTCGATGCGATGTGATGCGGACCGAGGACGTGAAGGCGGCTCTAGACAAGGCCGTCGAGGGTTTCGGGCGGCTGGATTTCGCATTCAACAATGCCGGTATCGAGTACACGATCCAGCCCACAGTCGATGTCACTGAGGAGGAGTGGGACCGAATCATGAACATTGACCTTCGCGGCGTCTTTCTGTGCATGAAGCACGAAATCCCGTTGATCCTCAAGCAAGGGGGCGGCGCAATCGTCAACACGTCTTCCGGCGCCGGCATAAAGGGTTTTAAGGGAGGTGCGGCTTATGTCGCCGCGAAGCATGGCGTGGTTGGCCTGACGAAGGCGGCAGCTCTGGACTATGCGCACTTGAATCTCCGCATCAACGCTGTTTGCCCCGGGATCATCGACACACCGATGATGGACCGCTTCAGTGGTGGGACGATTGAGGGACGGCAGGCGGTGATCGCGCAGGAGCCGGTGGGAAGAATGGGGAAGCCCGAGGAGATCGCCGCGGCGGTGGTGTGGTTGTGCTCGGATGCTGCTCGCTTCGTCGTCGGCAGCGCCATGGTCGTCGACGGCGGCCAGACGGTGTAACAGCAGAAGACAGAGCGGCCAAACCGGAAAGAGCGTGGCCGCTGCTTTGGCTGACTCGCCGAACTCGCTAGGTCGTTGCCGGCCTGCCTTTGAAGAGCCGATAGATGAAGAGGAGAATGAGCGCGCCGATCAGCGATGCGATGAAGCCTGCGCCCTGTCCCTGGCGATACCAGCCGACGGCCTGGCCGATCCAGCCTGCAAGCAGTGCGCCGGCGATGCCGAGCAGCATGGTGATGATGATGCCGCCGGGGTCCTTGCCCGGCATGATGAGCTTGGCTAATGCGCCGACGATGAGCCCGATGATCGCTTCCCAGAGCAGATGCAGCATGCTTCCCTCCGCAAAATGGATTGCCGGGAGTTACAAAGCCGGCAGATTTGCAGTGCCCTACACGGTAAGCCAATTGGATGCAACCGGCGATCATGCATAGAAGGAATTTTGCAGGCGGGCCTGTAAGCCGAATTCTGTCGAGGACGGCCATTCCTCTAGACGCGGCATTGCTGCCGACGTTCATCAGCGACCTACCCGGAGGTTTCCGCTGCGGCGGCTTGCGCTACCGCAAGGCCCACGTGGGCGCGCCGGGCCGGCACGCGACTGCAGGCATTTGGGCCAGCCTGCGGTCTCCCTCCCTATTTGGTCTTGCTCCGTGTGGGGTTTACCCTGCCTCACGCCTTACGGCGGGAGCGGTGCGCTCTTACCGCACCTTTTCACCCTTACCTTCGTGCTTGCGCGCGATGGCGGTATGTTTTCTGTGGCACTGGCCGTCCCGGCGCCTTGACGCGCCGGTCCCGGACGTTATCCGGCACACTACCCTGCGGAGTTCGGACTTTCCTCCCCCGAGCAACAAGTGCCCGGCAGCGGCCGTCCAGCCCGCCTGCTTTGTTTATTTTACGCTGCATACGACCAATTCGCATGAGACCGACAATGCAGTATATTTCTACTGCAAATGCAGTAGAATATTACTGCAATGATCTCGCTTCGATCCGACCTGCGGCGCAAGCTGCTCTCGTATTTGTATCTGAACCGGTCTGCACGCGTGTATGTACGCCAGCTTGCCGGGATATTGGATGTGGATTCGACGAATCTATCGCGTGAGCTTGCGCGATTGGAGCAGGAGGGGCTGCTGCGCTCGGAAGTGGAGGGCCGGCACCGCTACTACAGCATCAATCCGAAGTATCCGTACTTGAAGCCGGTATTTGCGTTGCTGCAAGGGAGCGTAGGGCTGGTGCCGACGCTGGAGTCAACGCTGCACCATGTGCGGGGTATCGAGCATGCATATCTTTATGGATCGTTTGCAAAAAATGAGGCCGACGCGTCGAGTGACGTCGATTTGCTCGTGGTCGGACGACCGGACGTAGAGGAGTTGGCGGCAGAGGTTGCGAAAGCGGAGAAAGTGCTGAACCGGGAGATCAGCTACACGGTATTCAAACCGCGCGAACTGGAGAGAAAGTTAGCAGTGGGAGATCCATTTCTAATGGATGTATGGCAAGGGAAACGAATCCAGGTGATCTGACAAAATGACCTTGAGCGCCAGCGAAACAGGATGAACAAAACCAAACCGCAGCGGATAAATGCGAAGCAGGTTCAGCACTTTCTCGCGGACGCAGAAAAGCGGGCAACGACTGCCCGAAAGAATCTCGCGATTGATTCTGAAGCGGCTTTTCAGATCGCATATGAAGCAATGATTAAAGGCTCGCTTGCCCTGATGCTGAGCTATGGTCAGCGGCCACGAAAGCAAGCTTGGACACCACATCGCAATCATTGAGTTCGCGGCGAAACATCTGCCGACAGTAAAGCCCGGCATTTTAGTCTCTTCGACCGGATGCGCAGAAAGCGGAATGATGCTTTCTACGATGTGGCAGTTGTGTCTGGAACTGAAGCTGAAGAAGCCGTCAAGACCGCGGAGCATTATCTGAGATCAGTTACTGCGGACATCCAGAACCGGCTTTAATGAAATTCTGATCGCGGGTTGTCTGCCGAATCGCTCATCCGCGTCTGATCCGTGATCCAGTTAACTTCCCACGTCTTGCCGCCGTCGTCGGAGAAGGACTGCTCGAAGTGGGCGGAGTTGGGCGTGATCCGGGACCAGAGGAATCGAACGAAGATCATCCTGCCGTTGTACGGCTCCTGATCGTAGAACTCACCCACTCCGTTTTTGAATTCACCAACCATTGCGGGAATACCGAGCTGGCCGTTCTTGCTATTGGCCCAGTAAATGCTCCACTGATGCGATTCGCGATCGTAGATTCGCAAAGTGAGACCTTCCACGCGACCGGAAGCGCCGCTGGTCTCAAACTCCTCGATATGCGCACCGCCATTCCATAGCTTGCGTGTGGTGGTGGTGCCGTCGAATTCGGTCCAGGTGTGCGAGCCGGTGAGCGGGTACTGGAGACGCTTGAGGTGGATCTTCCAAGCACCATCTTCGAAGTCGAAGTCATGGCTCCCGTCGCGCTGGGCTTTTGGCTGTGGTGGGGCCTGCGGTGCGGGAGTTTGCGCGTGTGCGAATTGCAGGAATAGTGGCGCGGCGCAGAGCGCGAGAGATATCACGAGGCGGCGAGGTGTCATGTGTCCTCCGAGTGCACGTTGAGCGTGACACCGGCGGCTGGTATTTCGGAATATCCACTTTTCGCGGAGTACGTAATACCACTTCAAGGTCAGGAGATTTCATTGCAGTCACTTTCGAACTGCGCCTGTCCGTTATTTGACTCTCACATCAGCTTGAACTCGGCGGCAGCTAAAGCGGTGGATTTCCAGTCGCCGCTCAAATGAGGATTTCGAGCTAGATACAACCGAATTGCATCTCCAGTATCGGGGTGGTGTAGATGGCTCAGTCCATGGAGTGCCGCGCCTTGGCAGGTCGGTGATTCGAGTTCCAGAATATCCACTAAGGTCTCAAACATCACATCCTGCATGGCCCGATCTTCACCGCCGCGTGAACGCTTCCGATTACCACAATGCCAGTCGTAACAGAGGGAGTCCCACCACATCGAGACAGCGTCTACAAGCGGTTCAATAGCGAATAGGCCCTTGAATAGGATGACCATGGATTTTACACACTGCTCGCGTATGGGGAATGGCAGATCCCTATCCCAAATGATATGGAAAGCAGAGCAATCTAGATTCGAACCTTGAATAGCCCAAAAACCCTGCTCAAGTTGGGCCTTCGAATAGCTCTCAAGCAGGAAGCGTGGCGCATCGAACAAATTCACATAGTAGCCGCATACACGTCGAGCATCGAATGTGATGTCGAAGTGCCAATACCACTGGTCCCACTTTGCTGTTTCGCGCCTTTCATGTAACGACTCGAACGATTCGTTCGGCACGTCGCGCGCAAATAAAAATGCAACAAACTTCTCGAATGACAGTTCGCGAATGTCAACGGAGGTTCTCTGTCGCATTGAGCTATCGCGTAGCGGCCAGTTGCGGCTCGCGGAGCCAGTCGTAGAGCGGGAAACTGTCTGCCAGCTCACGAACCTGCCCGCGAATGCGGATAAGAGCGGCTTCCTCGCTGCGCTTCTCAAGGGCTTCGCTGATCCAGCGGGCGATGGTGCGCATCTCTGCATTTCCCATACCCCGGGTCGTGAGAGCCGGTGTGCCGATGCGGATGCCGCTCGGCTTCATCGGTGGATTGGTATCGAAGGGGATGGCGTTCTTGTTGACCGTGATGCCCGCCGTCTGAAGGGCGGTTTCGGCTTCGCTGCCGAGCATGCCCTTGGCGAAGACATCGACGAGCATGAGGTGTGTGTCAGTGCCGCCGGAGATGACGCGGAAGCCATGCGCGGCGAGCTCTTCTGCGAGCACCTTGGCGTTGCTGACGATCTGCGCGGCGTAGTCGCGGAAGCTGGGCTCGAGCACCTCGCCGAAGGCAACTGCTTTGGCAGCGATAATGTGGACGAGCGGACCGCCCTGCTGGCCGGGGAAGACGCACTTATCGACGCCCGCGGCATAGGGCTGCTGGCAAAGGATCATGCCGGCACGGGGGCCGCGCAGTGTCTTGTGCGTAGTGGTCGTTACGATTTGCGCGTGCGGCACGGGCGAAGGATGTACGCCGCCGGCAACCAGTCCGGCGAAGTGCGCCATGTCGATGAGCAGGAGCGCGCCAACTTCATCGGCGATGGCGCGCATGCGCGGGAAGTCGAAGGTGCGGGGATAGGCGCTGCCACCGCCGATGATGAGCTTTGGTTTTTCGCGGCGCGCGGTCTCGGCGAGCTCGTCGTAGTCGATGACCTCGGTATCCCGGCGCACGCCATAGGAGACGACGCGATAGAGCTTGCCGGAGAAATTGAGCTTGTGGCCATGGGTGAGGTGGCCTCCGTGGGCCAGGTCGAGGCCGAGGATAGTGTCGCCGGGCTGGAGGACGGACATGTAGGCGGCGGCGTTGGCCTGCGAGCCGGAGTGCGGCTGCACGTTGGCGTGTTCGGCGCCGAAGATCTGTTTGGCGCGGTCGCGCGCGAGGTTTTCGACCACATCCGCGAATTCGCAACCACCGTAGTAGCGTTTGCCCGGATAGCCTTCCGCGTATTTGTTGGTGAAGACGGACCCAGCGGCCTCCAGCACGGCGCGGCTGACGAAATTTTCCGAGGCGATCATCTCCAGACCCTCATGCTGGCGGGCGACTTCGTTAGCGATGGCCTGCGCGACGGTGGGGTCGGCCTGAGCGAGGGGGCGGGACTGGCGGGCGGTCTGGCTGGACATAACCTAATTTTAGCCTCTAGCTGCCAGCTCCTAGCCTCTAGCTTCGATGCCGGGTGGCGGGACTCTTCCTCGGCGCACCTTCGCTTTGCGAAGATGACTGCCCCTCGCCTGTGACAGCGCTGATGAACTGCAAGGTCCTTCGCTTTGTTCAGGATGACAGGGACTGCGTGAGTTCGCGCTCCGGTTGCTCGACGGGGCGTTGGCCGGTGAGGGCGAATTCTTTGAAGGCGCGGTAGACGAAGGAGCCGAGGAACCAGCCGTCCATGAACTTATACGGAGTTTCGCCGGTCGTGTAGTGGCCGCAGGGCAGAATGCGCGACTCGAAGTCGACGCCATGATGGCGGAAGCCTTCGAGCACCTCGCGTGAGTATTGGGCGAGGAACGTGAGGTCGTAGGTGGCGTGGACGACGAGCGCCTTGCGCGCCGGCGCGGCGAAGCGGTCCATGAAACAGACCGGACTGATGCAGCCCCAGATCTGGCGGAGCTGCTCCTGCGTCATGACGGGCTCGAAGGCGGCGCGGATGTGGCGCGTGCTCTGGCCGGTCCATACGACATCGCCGAAATTCATAGAGGCGTGATTGAAGGCACAGACCTGCAGACGGGGATCCATGGCAGCGGCGATGAAGGCATAGCAGGAGCCGAGGCTGGTGCCGAGCACGCCGAACTGCTCGTAGCCCTGCTCTTCGAGCCAGTCGAGGCAGGCGCGGATATCGACGACGGCCTGACGGCAGGCGGAGATGGTGCGGCCGAGGTTGGAGCTGACCGCGTAGTCGGAGCGCTCGAGCTCCGCGGGACGGCGGATGTCGTGGTAGGGCTTGGAGAGCCTAAGCGCTGAAATGCCGAAGCGATTGAAGAGCGCGCAGAGGGCGTTGTGACTGAAGGCGTCGGCGTTCCACTGCGGCATGACGATGATGGCCTGCTTCGGCTTGCCTGCCTGCTTTTCGGGTGGCGCGGGATACCAGCGGGCGTTGACCAGATCGTTCTCCGGATACGGCGTGCGAATGGGCGAGGTGAAGCGGAGAAAATGCGCCGTCTTCCCACGGCCGGCAGCGGCGGCGGCGCGGAGTTGCGCATCACGGCGCAACGTCTCGGGGCGGACATTGGTGGGAAAAAGCTGCGGATGACGTTCCTCAAGGCGGAAGTCCGCGGGCCGCGTGTAGCGATAGAAGCTGTCGCGATCGGCGAGAGCGGCGCGATTGATGGCGAGCAGCGCGTCTTCCGCGGCGGCGGGATCGCGCTCGACGGAGGCAGCGGGCATGAGGCCGCGCGGACGCGCGAAATCTTCGAGCCAGTCGAAGCCCCATTCCACGGGGCGCACGATGCGGTTGGTATCGCGCGTGGTGAGTGCGGTTTCCCATGCGAACATCCACCGCGCGTACAAGTTGCCGAGCATTACACTTATGGTAGTCGATCGAAAAGAATCAGCGCGCAAACGATCATCTAGCGGTTTTTCCTCGCTGCCGCTCAACTTTTCACGTGGCTGCCTCGTCTGGTGTTTGTAAGCGCTCTCACGGCGTCTGCCCGCAGTGTCCACATTTTCTTTAGGGGTTTTTCAGGAATCGGATGAATTGTCTTTCCCGGTTATTTTGCATTTCTTTTCTCATTCTGATTGGTTGGGCCGCGCCGGCACTGCTGGCGCAAAGCAAGGCATCGCTGCACGGCCAGGTAACGGACCCGAGCGGTGCGATTGTGCCGGGGGCGACAGTGCAGCTCTCCGGCGCCGGCGGTAAGAGCTACACCGCGACGGCCGGCGGCGACGGCAGCTATTCTTTTGCGACGCTGCCGCCGGGCAGCTACACCCTGGACGTAAGCGTGCCGGGCTTTACACCGTTCTCCGAGACGGGTGTGTCGATTGTGGACGGCACATCGCGAATGCTGAATATTCCGCTGACCATCGCGACACAGGAGCAGCAGGTGGAGGTGACCGCAGACGTGCAGCAACTGGACACCGAGCCGGCCGACAACGGAAACGCGGTGGTGCTGACGGGCAAGGACCTGGATGCACTGTCCGATGATCCCGATGAGATGCAGAATGAACTCACGGCACTGGCTGGGCCTTCGGCAGGCAATGGCGGAGCGCAGATTTACATCGATGGCTTTACCGGGGGCGAGATGCCGCCGAAGTCGGCGATTCGCGAGATTCGTATCAATCAGAATCCTTTTTCCGCCGAGTTCGACAAGCTGGGATATGGGCGCATCGAGATCCTGACCAAGCCGGGCTCAGAGAAGCTGCACGGGTATATTCAGGCGAGCGGCAACGACTCGGCCTTGAACACCAGTCATTTCGTCACCAGCACGCCTCCCTATTACCAGTACTTCCTGAACGGGTCCGTAGGCGGCCCAATTTCGAAGCGGGCGTCGTACTCCTTCTCCATCTTCGCGCGTGACAGCCAGAACATTCTGATTGTGAATGCGCCGGGAACGCCAACGGAGCCGAATTATCTCGCCGATCACGGTTACAATTTTGTGCAGGATCTCGATAACCCGCAGTCGCGCATCCACCTGACGCCGCGCGTTGATTTCCAGTTGACGCCGAGCAACACGCTGACCATCCGCTACCAGTACCACCGCCGTACAGATACAGGCAGCGGACCCGGACAGCTTGCTCTGGCCTCACAGGCCTACAACACCCACGGTACCGAGAACTCGATCCAGATCAGCGATTCGCAGGTGATCAACGCGCACCTGGTCAACGACACGCGATTTGAGTATGAGCGTGACCGGGACGAACAACTGCCGCAGGACACATCACCGACACTGACCGTGCAGGGCGTATTCACCGGCGGCGGCAGCAACGACGGCACCTCCCGCACCAACGGCGACTACTACGAGCTGCAGAACTATTCGACGGCGAGCCTGAAGAACCATACCCTTCGCTTCGGCGTGCGGCTGCGCGCGAATCGCCAGTCGGATTATTCCAACGCCGGATCGAACGGCAACTACATCTTCGACACCACCACGCATTTCGAGCAGAACAAGCCTTCGCAGGGGACGGTGACGAAGATCAACAATCCCAATGCTCGGGCGACGCTCTTCGACGCCGGGCTGTTCTACCAGGACGACTGGAAGGTGAACCGGAAATTCACCTTTGATTATGGACTGCGCTTCGAAACGCAGAACCGCATCCACGATCATGCCAACTGGGGACCGCGCATCGGATTCGCCTACGCACTGGACGGAGGCAACAAGCGGCCGCCGAAGACGGTGATCCGCGCGGGATACGGCTGGTTCTTCGATCGCTTCAGCAGCACGAGCGTGATCCAGACAATCCACCAGAACGGCAAGAACTTGCAGCAAGTGGTGTACACCAATCCGATATACACGCCGGGGAAGCCCCCCACCGGCAATGGCACAATCAGCCCTCGCTCGGCGGCTTACAGCATCAGCCCGGATCTGAAGGCGGCACTGGATATGCAGGGCGCAGTGGGAGTGGACCGGGGCATCGGCAAGGCAATCACCGCGAACGTAACTTATCTCTACAGCCGCGGCGTCCATCAGTATCTGAGCGTCAACGTCAATGCGCCGCTCTACGACTACGCGACCAACACCTTCGTCCTCGATCCAAACGGGAACATGATTTATCCATTTCCCGGGAAAGGGAATTTGTATCAGTTCCAGTCCGAGGGGGTGTACCGGCAGAACCAGTTGATCACCTCTGTGCGCGCGCAGGGGCGCAGATACTCAGTCTCGGGCTTCTATGTCCTGGGCTTCTTCAAGAGCGATACGAGCGGCGCGAACTACTTTCCCTCGCGGCAGACGGACATCGGGTTTGACTACGGGCGGGCGAGCAATGACGTGCGCAACCGCTTCTTCCTGATCGCGAGCACGCTGCTGCCCTACAACATTCAGGGATCCGTCTTCACAATTGCGAACAGCGGAGCGCCGTACAACATTACGACCGGGCAGGACCTGAACCTGGACAACCAATACAACGAGCGACCCGCGGTGGTGGACGCGAGCCTGTGCACTCCGAATTCCAACCAGTACTACAAGACGCGCTACGGATGCCTGAATATCACGCCGAACCCGGGCGACAAGGTTATTGCTTATGGCAGTGGGCGCGGGCCGGCGAACTTCAGCGCGAACGTACGGCTCAGCAAGAACTTTGCCATCGGCCCGAAGGTGGAAGGCCGGGGCGGAGGCGATGGTGGGCCGCATGGCGGAGGCGGCGGACCACACGGCGGTCCCGGGCCACGCGGCGGGCTTGGGCCGGGCGGACTGAGCGGCAGCGGCGGAGGCGGATTCTTCGGCGGCCCGCACTCGAAGGAAGTGCGCCGCAAGTACAACCTGAACTTTACCGTCGCCGCCAACAACGTTTTCAACGTGGTGAACCTGGCGCAGCCAAACAACGTAGTGACCAGCGACACCTTCGATCAATCGCTGGCGCTTGCAGGGCAGTTCTTTAATCGCAATGAGACGGCGGTGAGAACGATTGATCTGCAGATGAGCTTCAGCTTCTGAACTTGCCGTTCAGGCAAAGGCGCCTGCGGCGGGTGTCGTTTGGTTCGCTCCGTTGTCGCTCACGTTTGATGTTAAGGGCGACCGGAGTTCGCTTGGTTGAGCATCGGTCGCGCCGATGTCGAACGGAAGGTAAAGCAGGTCCCTCCACTGCGCGCCTGTGGCGCTCCGGTCGGGAGGACAAAGGTAATCGTGCGGCAATTCGGTCGGGATGACGAATCGAACTATGTCCACACGCGGGGAACGCGCTGGCCTATGGCGCAGAGCACTTCGTAGGCGATGGTGCCGGTGTGGGCGGCGATGTCGTCCGCGGTAATGCGCTCGCTGCCCTGCTCTCCGATCAACACGACATCGTCGCCTACCGCGGCTCCGGAAATGTCTGTGACGTCGATCATCGTCTGGTCCATGGTGACGCGGCCGGTGATCGGTGCGCGCCTCCCGCGGACGAGCACTTCGCCGCGATTGGAGAGCAGGCGATTGTAACCGTCGGCATAGCCAATTGGAAGAAGCGCGATGCGCGTGGGACGCGGGGCGCGAAACGTGGCGTTGTAGCTGACGGGCTCGCCAGCCGGGATGCTGCGCAGGGCGGCGATGCGGGTCTTCCAGGTGAGTGCGGGTTGCAGTCCGCGCTGCGCGGCATGCGGACCGTAGCCGTAGAGCGCGATGCCGGGACGCAGCAGCAGACGGCTGTTGCCCTGCTCGGCAATGTCGCGGAGCGCGGAGAGCTGCGCCGCTTCGAAGAGACTGGCGGAGTTGCCGGCGTGGATGAGCGGAGGCGCGATGCCGTGGTCGCGCAATGTAGCGAGCGCCGTGCGGAGGCGCGCTGTTTGCTCGGCTGTTTGCTGCGATTCCGCATCTTCCGGCGAGGCAAAGTGCGTCATGGCTGCCTCGAGCTGCAGTTGCGGATTCTCTGCCATGCACGCGGCGAGGCCGGCAAGCGCGGCGGTGTCGTTCCACTGAATGCCCTGGCGCGCCATGCCGGTATCGATTTCGAGATGGAATGGGAATGGCGGGCGGGCGGATTCCGCTACGGCTGTAGCGAGCCAAGTGAGCTGCTCTGTTGTGCCGATGACCGGGGTTAGCGCATGGCGCACGATCTCCGCGGCTTCGCCTTCGAAGAGGCCGGAGAGGATGAGCGTGCGGCGGCTCTTGAGCTGCGGACCGAGGATGCGCGCTTCATCAAGACAGGTGACGGCGAACCATTCGCAGCCATCGGCAGCAAGCGTGGTGGGCGCCTCAAATGCGCCGTGGCCGTAGGCATTGGCCTTGATGACGGCGACAGCTTCGGCGTTTGCCCGGGCAGCCTGCTCGCGCAGGATGCGGTAGTTACTGCGCAGAACGGCGCGAGAGACTTCGGCCCATGTGGGGCGGGTGGAGGGTGATGTCATGATTCGTAACCGGGACCGTCACCTTCCTGCGCCAGGTTCTCGAAGCGGGTGTATTCGCCGAGGTAGGCGAGATGGACGGAGCCGGTGGGGCCGTTGCGCTGCTTGGCGATGATGATCTCCGCCTTGCCTTTGCTGTCGGGGTCTTCTTCGCCGTTCTCGTCCTTGTTGTAGTAGCTGTCACGGTGGATGAAGGCGACGACATCGGCGTCCTGCTCGATGGAGCCGGATTCGCGCAGGTCGGAGAGCATGGGCTTCTTGTCGCCGCCGCGCTGCTCGGAGGCGCGGCTGAGCTGCGAGAGCGCAATGACGGGGACGTGCAGTTCCTTCGCCAGAGCTTTGAGACCGCGCGAGATGGCGGAGACTTCCTGCGTGCGGTTCTCGTGACGACGCGTGCCTGCGGCGCCGGGCAGTGTAGCGGACATGAGCTGCAGATAGTCGACGACGATTAGGTCCAGGCCGCGCTGCTGCTTGAGACGGCGGGCCTTGGCGCGCATCTCGGCGAGCGAAATGCCCGGCGTGTCGTCGATGTAGATGTGCGATTCGGTGAGCTTGGCGGCGGCGTTGATAAGCGCGTCCTGATCGTCGCGGCTGATGAAGCCGGACTGGATCTTGCGCATGTTCACGAAGGCTTCGGACGCGAGCATGCGGCGGAGGAGCGATTCGCTGGACATTTCCAGCGAGAAGATGCCAACCACCTTGCCGCCCCTGATCGCCGCCTGCTGCGCGATGTTGATGGCCCATGCAGTCTTGCCCATGGACGGACGGGCGGCGATGATGATGAGTTCGGAGGCCTGCAGGCCGCTGGTCATGCGGTCGAAGTCTTTGAAGTGTGTGGCGAGGCCGGTGACTTCGCGCTTCAGCTTCCAGATGGAGTCGATGGTGCCGAAGTGCTCTTTGACGATGGCGGGGATATCGGCGAAGTCGCGGGTGATGCCGCTCTCGGAGACCTGAAGGAGCGAGGCTTCGGCGGCATTCAGGATTTCGAGCGCTTCCTCAGACTGATCGGCGGCCGAGGTGGCGGTGGTGTTGCAGATGTGAATGAGCTGGCGCAGCAGCGACTTGTTCTTGACGATGCGGACGTATTCTTCGATTGAGACGCGTCGCGGGAGGCCTTCCGTCAGCGAGGTGATGTAGGCGACACCGCCGACGGACTCGACTTCCTTTTTCTTCGCCAACTCTTCGACCAGGGTGACGAGGTCGACGGCGCGGCCGGCAGTGATGAGCTCGTCCATGCGGGCGAAGATGCGGCGATGCGAATCGAGGGAGAAGTCGTCGGCAGTGAGCTTTTTCTCGGCGGCTTCGTGGAAGTGCGAGTTTTCAAGAAGGATTGCGCCGAGGATGGACCGCTCGGCGTCGGGGCTGGCGGGCATGCCGCGCTCGAGCGAGATGTCTGGGAAGGCAGCCATGAGGTCTATGTTGCTCTATTTTGAGTGCCCGGCCAATGGCAGGAAAAACCGGCCCTATTGTGAATCTCTGTTCATATTTCCTCTGTATGATTTCGTCTGGAGAATGCCGTTCATGCCGTTGTCTGTCGTTCGCAGCCTGCTGGCTGCCGCTCTTGTTCTTTGCCCCTCATTCAGCCTGATCGCTCAGTCCACTGATCCGGCTACGGACGTAGCCGCGATGCAGCAGGTGGAGGATGCGTGGGATACCGCGGTGACCAAGCATGACCAGTACGGGCTGGAGAACCTGCTGGCCGCGAACTTTGTTGGAATCAGCGCAGAAGGAAACGTGACGACGCGCAACCAGCAGATCTCGCATCTGTTTGTGGCGGGCGCAGAACCGGTGTCGTTGAAACAGAAAGTCGTTGGCGCGCGTGTGCTGGGCGATGTCGCGGTGGTGAACGGCACCTATGTGATGGAGTGGCAGGGCGCGAGCGAGCAGCGCAAGATAGCGGAGAAGGGCGTGTTCACTCACGTCTTCCGCAAGAACAGGGCCGGCAACTGGCAGTGCATCAACTCGCAGCGCACCGTGGTGGCAACCGAGGAAGAACGGAAGAAGGCTGCCGCGGCACCGCGGACGAAGAGCGATGCCGCGATGCCCCTGCATATTCCGCTGATCTATAAGGGACCGCAGAGCACGAAGGCTGCGCCGAAGGCCGGAACGGGTCAGCCACCGCAGTAAGTCAAACACCGTGGCGAACCAACGGCGGCAATCGTTATTTCGTCAGTTGAGAGAGATGCTTATCGCACTCGGAAACGCCCGCTTCGACGTTGCAGTCTGCATAGAGCTTGCGGGCCTCGTTACAGAGCTTCTTTGATTGGTCGCTGTTGCCGGTTGATTCATTCACCAAAGCCAATCCTCTGAGCGTGTTCGCCAAGTCGAGGACCGCCTGCCCGCCAAGTTGGCGGTAGATTGTTTCGGCCTCGAGATAGAGTGGCTCAGCGTCGGCAGGCCGAGACATTTCCCGAAGCACGTCTGCCTCGTGACGAAGCGCATATGCCAGCCTGGCCGGTGGCCCTATCTCACGGTAAAGGATTGTTGCATTCGCATACTGGTGACTTGCGGGACCGAGGGCGCCAATGTCGCGTTCTGCCTGGGCCAGACCGCAAAGCGCCTCTGCTAAAGAAGACCTATCGGCCTCGAGGGATGCTTTGCGCACCGCTTCAAAAAATGCGGCGCGCGACTCCGCCGGATCATTCTTCGCTCGGGCAGCATAGCCCTGTGCTAACAGCTCCTTCAATGTGTGCATCGTCGTCGTAGCTTAGCAAAGGTCCTTCGCGTTGGTCAGGATGACAAAAATCGTAAGTCTTCGCTACTGCCGCAATAACAGGAGATTTTGAAGGAAGGATCAGGAGCCCGCCACCGCATCGGTAGTGGCGGAGATGGATTCGCTGCGCTTGCGGCCCTGGATTTCGATGTAGACATGGATGAGCGAGAGCGCCGCGGGCGTGACACCGGGGATCCGGCTGGCCTGACCGACAGTCTGCGGCCGCACGCGGCCGAGCTTCTCCTGCATCTCGCGGGAGAGGCCGCTAATGTTCTGATAGTCGAACCAGGCGGGGATGGCGACGCCTTCGGCGCGCTTCAGCTTTTCGATGGCCTTGCGCTGCTGGTCGAGGTAGCCCGCGTACTTGATTTCTGTTTCGACGGCGCGGAGCTCGTTGCGTGCGCGTGCCGAGAGTGTTGATTCGCCGAGCAGAGGATCGAGCAACGTGCAGCTATCGTCCGAGAGCGGGATGGATTGCAGCAGCGGGCGCAGGCGTTCGATCGTGATCTCCGGACGCTTGAGCAGTTGCGCCCAGGTCTGACCGGCGATGGCGGTCGCATCGAGCTCGAATGCGATAGCTGCGGCAGCGGCATCGATGCGTGTGGTGGAGAGCAGCTTTTCCAACGCGACGGCGCGCTGCTGGCGGGCTTCGTAGTCCGCCCAAGCCGTGTCGCCGATGAGGCCGAGGCGGCGGCCGTACGGGGTAAGGCGCCGGTCGGCGTTGTCGATGCGGAGGTGAAGGCGGAACTCCGCGCGTGAGGTGAACATGCGGTAGGGCTCGTTGGTGCCCTTGCTGATGAGGTCGTCAATCAGAATGCCGGTGTAGGCCTCGGTGCGATCGAGCGTGAATGGGGCATCGCCGCGGACGGCGAGTGCGGCATTGATGCCGGCCATTAGACCCTGGCAGGCCGCTTCTTCGTAACCGGAAGTACCGTTGATCTGGCCGGCGAGATAGAGGCCGGCGATGGACTTGACGCGCAGGCTGCGGTCAAGCTCGGTGGGATCGATGGCGTCGTACTCGATGGCATAGCCGGGGCGGAGCATCTCCGCGTTTTCGAGGCCGGGAATGGAGCGTACGATCTGCCACTGCACGTCCATGGGCAGCGAGGTGGACATGCCATTGACATAGACCTCGTGCGTGTCCAGGCCTTCGGGCTCGAGGAAGAACTGGTGCTGCTCCTTGTCCGGAAAGCGGACGACCTTGTCCTCGATGGACGGGCAGTAGCGCGGGCCAATGCCGTGAATTTGCCCCGAGTACATGGGCGAGCGCGAGACGTTTTCGCGGATGAGGCGCAGCGTCTCCGGGGTGGTGTAGGCGATGTGGCAGGAGACCTGGCGCTGCGGCAGCGTGGTGGTGCGGAAGCTGAAGGGCGTGGGGTCGGTGTCGCCGGGCTGCTCGGCGAACTGCGACCAGTCGATACTGCGGCCGTCGAGGCGCGGCGGTGTGCCGGTCTTCAGCCGGCAGCCGCGCAGGCCGAGACGCTTCAGGCTTTCGCCGAGAAGGACGGAAGGCGGTTCGCCGCTGCGGCCGGCCGGGTACTGCTCTTCGCCGCAGTGGATGAGGCCATTGAGAAATGTGCCTGTCGTGATGACGATTGCGTCAGCTTCAACGGTGCGGCCGTCGCGTAGCTTGAGCCCGTGCGCGCGTCGCGTACCGTCGGGCGCGGTGTCGATCAGGAGGTCGACGACTTCCGCCTGCTTGATGTAAAGGCCGGGCTGCGCCTCGAGCACCTGGCGCATCTTGACGCGGTACTGCTGCTTGTCGCACTGCGCACGCGGCGACCACACAGCAGGGCCGCGCGAGGTGTTGAGCAGGCGGAATTGGATGCCGACCGCGTCTGCCACTTCGCCCATAATGCCGCCGAGGGCATCGACTTCGCGCACCAGATGGCCCTTTGCGATGCCGCCGATGGCGGGATTACAGGACATCTGCGCGATGAGGTCGAGATTGAAGGTGTAGAGCGCCGTGCGCAGGCCCATGCGCGCCGCGGCCATGGCGGCCTCGCAGCCGGCGTGACCTGCGCCAACAATGGCGACATCGTATTGTTCGGTAAAGGGCATGAAAGGGTTCGCAGCGCGCCATCCTTCTCAGGATGGGGGCTCTCTTTATTTTAGCGAACAGACGAGCGCGGCGGTCGGGGCGCTAGAAGCTGAGCCGAAGCACGAGTTCGAGCTGGCGCTCGCGATAGAGAGTGGTGCTGTTGCTGTTGGTGACAGTCCCGAAGGTGGGCTGCCAGGTGAGTGTCGGGTTGGCCGTCGCGCTGGAGGCGCCGCTGATCATATAACCGAGCTTGCTGATCCCGGTGACGTTCTGGTGATTCAGCACATTGAAACCCTGAACCATGATTTCAAGCCCTGATTTCTCGCTGACCGGGATGGTGCGCGAGGCGCGAAGGTCAATGGTGCAGGTGCCCGGATATCGATAGGTGTTGCGACCAATGGCGGGGATCCAGGTGGCGCCGCCGGAGCCGTTGATGCTGCCGGCGAGGCCGCGAAGTCTTTCGGTCTGGCCGAACTGGTTGATGTAGCTGAGGTATGGAACCGCCCCGCCGGTGTGCATCGAATACGGCAGGCCGGTTTGCGCGGCACCTGTGGGAGCGAGCGCATAACCATTGGCCAATGCCCCACGCCATCCCTCGAGCTTCCATGGCGCGCGCAGGACGAGTCCGGCGGTGATGCGCTGGCGGACATCGAAGTTTGAATCGGCGAAGTCCAGGTTGAGATTCGTGGGATCGAGGACGTCGTTCGTATCGCTGAAGGTGGTTTCGTTCTGGTTGTTGTCCTTGGCGTGCGACCAGGTGTAGCTGGCGCGGAGATGAAGCCAGCGGCCGCCGCTGTGCGTGGCCTTGATGACGATAGCATGGTATTGCGATTGGACGGAGCTGTTGATGTCGGTGATTGCGCCGTAGTCGGCATTGAGCCGCTGCGTGAAGAGATGGGTGGAGTAGGTCGCCTGCCGGAGCGGGCCCTGATGCTGCGAATCCTGGTGCTGCGAATCGCGGATGGTATAGGTGATGGGAACCGCGGTGGCGACGTCGATGTTGGTGTCCATGAAATTGGGCAGCGATTGCCCGCTGCTGCGTAGATAGCTGACGGTCACCTCGGTGTTGCGGTGGATGCGCTGCGCGAGCGAGATCTCGGATTGGGCGATGCGGGGATTCTGGAAGCTGCGATCGAAATAGTTGGCGGTGGGCGGCTCGGGAACAACGACACGGCCGTGAAAGATGTAGGGGAAAGACGGCGCGCCGGCATCGCCGGGACGGAAGTAGTAGCCGAGCTGCCCGGCGGGCGAGCCGGTCTGGGTGTAAGCGGTGAAGATGGTGGAGTTGATGATGCGGCCGAAGTAGATGCCGTAGCCGCCGCGCAGGACGGTGTTGCCATGGCCGGTGAGGTCATAAGCAGCGCCCAGGCGCGGGCCGTAGTTATTGCGGTCGCGTGGGACAAAACCAGTTTGTGAGAGCTTGGGATTGGGCAGCAGCTTGTTCTGTGGCGGAAGCTGCTCGTATTCGTAACGCAGTCCGTAGGAGAGCGTGAGGTTGCGGCCGATCTTCCACTCGTCGCTGGCGAAGCACGCGTAGTCGTTGGTGTCAAAGCTGAAGGCCTGCGGGCCGAGCTGCTGGGTGAAGTAGTTGTAGCAGGGCGAGTTTCCCACGCCGCTTCCGTTGGGGTTGCAGCGGCTAGGGGCGAGCGCGTCGGAGGCGAAGTCGAGCAGATTGGAGTAGTCGTAACTGCCGTTGCCGTTGTAGACGCTGTCGATTCCGTCGAGAACGTGATTGAAATCGTAACCGAGCTTGACCGTGTGGCGGCCGCGTACCCAGGTGAACGTGCTGGCGATCTGAGTGCGGCGCTCGTCGGGAAGCGCGGCGCGGTCGAGCGTGGGCGGCTTGCCGATGCGCAGTCCTGAACCGGAGCTGACGAGGATAATCTGCGGCGAGCGTCCGTAGGCATTGTGGCTGAACGGCTCTTCAAAGGCGGAGGGTGCGGTGCTGAACTCCGATTCGAAGTCGCGGCCATACTGCACGCGCAGCTCGTGCATGAGGTTTGCGGTTAAGAAGGTGTTCCAGCGGCCGATGAGCACATCGTCGGTGACGTGATCGTCGCCGAAGCTCGAGACGCCGTAGCTGGTGGCCGTCTGCGTCAGCGCACCGTGCGGAGAGCTCCAGCGCAGATAGTTGTACTGGAGCGAGAGGTGATTGCGCTCGTTGAGCTGCCAGTCGAGCTTGGGAAAGAGGATGATCTGGCCGGCGGTGCGGGGGACGATTCCGGTTTCGCTCATCAGGCCAGAGATGAACTGCTGGTACTCCTCGAGCGCGTAGCTGGGCAGCGGCACGCCGAGGCGCTCGCGCAGCGTTTCGAGCTCGGATGAGGTGAGCTGGCGATTGAAGAACTTTGGGATATTGCCCGGGCGGGAGACCGCGGGGAAGTTGCGGCGGAACTGATCGTAGGTGAAGAACCAGAAGAGGCGATCCGGACGCAGCGGGCCGCCGGCGGCCCCGCCCCACTGCCGGCGATTGTCGGTAGGGGCAACCGGGGTGGCAGCCACTGTGCCGTCCGGTTGCAACTGCGCCAATTGCGTAAAGGGATTGCGCGCGCCCCATGCGCTGTCGCGCATGAAGAGGAAAGCCTTGCCGTGTAATCGATTGGTGCCGCTGCGGGTGACCGTATTGACGACGCCCCCGGCGGCGCGGCCGTACTCGGCGGAGTAGTTGGAGGTGTTCACCTGAAACTCGCGCACGGAGGCCTGGCTGGCAAAGTAGGCCGTGCGCGTGCGGCCGCGTTCTTCAGAGAAGAACGCCTGATTGTTGTCCGCGCCGTCGAGTGTGTTGTTGTTAAGCAGGACGCTGATGCCGCGAAAGCTGAGCTGTCCGTAGCCCTGCTGATCGGGCGCTACCGCGGGTGTGAGGAGCGCGAAGTAAGACCAGCGGCGGCTGTTGGAGGGGAGCTCTTCGAGGGCAGTCTCATCGATGTTGGTGGAGAGCGCGGGCGAAGCGAGGTCAATGCTGGCGCCCGGCTCGCGGACTACGACGGTCTCTTCGGCTTTGGCAATGGTTAGGTGAGCGCTGAGCGGAGTAAAGCGACCGACCTGAACGCTGAGAAGAGGAACGTGGAGGCGCGCGAAACCGCTCTGGGTGACCCATGCTTCGTAGCTGCCGGGAGGCAGGCCGAGGAAGCGGAAACTGCCTTGCGTATCGGTGTAGGCCTGATAGATCTGGCCTGTATCGAGGCTGGTGAGATCGACCTCAGCCTGGGTGAGGACCACGCCCTGCGGACCAGCCACCATGCCACCGACTACACCCTGCGTGGTGGACTGGCCCCAGAGGATTGACGTGGTAAGCGCTGTAACGACCGCTGAGAGTGCGCGGTATCTCAGGATCGTTCCCCAACGCGCGCCGCGCGCAAGCGGCATGGCCCATTACCCCGGATGAGATGCTGTCGGTGCCCTCCGTTATCGCGAATAGCGGACCCGGCATGCTTTCGATGATCGCGGAGATCGGCGCGTCTTTCCATGCCGCTTAAGTTGTGTCATGCTCCGCGACAAGGGGAGAATAGTTCCGAGTTGGGAATGAGTAACAGTCGAGTGTTTCTGGATACGACAACGACAGATGCGCCGGTGCGCGGGTTTCTGCATGAGTCTGCGACGGACGGCGATGCGCTGGTGCTCGCCCACGGCGCCGGGGCGGACTGCAGTGCGCCACTGCTGGTGGCCGTGGCCGTGGCATTCTGCGCGGCGGGTGTGACGGTACTGCGAATTGATTTGCCATTCCGGCAGTTACGACCTCATGGCCCGCCGCCGCGAGGCAGCGCGGAACGCGACCAGGCAGGATTGCGAGCAGCCGTGGAAGCGATGCGATCGCGCGCGAGTGGACGCGTGTTCATGGGCGGCCATTCGTATGGGGGAAGGCAGGCTTCGATGCTGGCGGCGAGCGATCCCGGGCTGGTGGAGGCGCTGCTGTTGCTCTCGTACCCGCTGCATCCGCCGAAACGTCGGGAAGAGTTGCGGACCGCGCATTTCCCGCGTCTGGAGACGTCCGCGTTGTTTGTTCACGGCAGCCGGGACGGCTTCGGCTCGACGGCTGAGCTGGAAGAGGCCCGCAAGCTCATCCCCGGGAGAACGGATTTGCTGGCAATCCCGAGCGCGGGACACGAGCTGCTGACCAAGCAGAATCGTGAGACTCTGCCGCGGCTTTGCGTGGAGCGGTTTCTGGCGTTTGTGAATGCGTGCTGAGGCTCCGATAGACTTGAAAGAGCGATGTTTATTGATGAAGCAAGAATCCGGGTGAAGGCGGGGGATGGCGGCAACGGCTGCATGGCCTTTCGCCGGGAGAAGTTTGTACCACGCGGCGGCCCGTCGGGCGGCGATGGCGGCCGCGGCGGCGACGTAATCATGGAGTCCAGCGAGCGGCACAACACGCTGGTGCACTTCCGGTTCAACCCGGAACACAAGGCGGAGCGCGGCCGGCATGGCGAGGGCTCGAACTGCACCGGCCGGGAGGGTGAAAGCCTGGTGCTGAAGGTGCCGGTGGGCACCACGCTCTTTGACGACCAGACCGGCGAGCTGGTGCACGACTTTGCGCGGCCCGATGAACGGATCGTGATTGCGCGCGGCGGCCGCGGGGGCCGCGGCAACCAGCACTTCGCTACGCCAACGCACCAGGCTCCGCGTGAGCACGAGCTGGGACGTCCGGGTGAGGAGCGCGCTTATCGGCTGGAGCTGAAGCTGCTGGCGGATGCAGGGCTCGTCGGCTATCCCAATGTGGGCAAGAGCACGCTGATCTCGCGGCTTTCTGCGGCGCGGCCGAAGATCGCGGACTACCCGTTCACCACGCTCGAGCCGAACCTGGGCGTCGTGACGGTGGGCGAGGCGCCGCACGAAGAGAGCTTTGCGGTCGCGGATATTCCGGGACTGATCGAAGGCGCGAGCGAGGGCGCGGGTTTAGGCGTGCAGTTTCTGCGGCACATTGAGCGCACGCGCGTGCTGGTGCACCTGGTGGACGTATCGGACGCGAGCGGGCGCGAATCGCCGCTGGATGACTTCAAGGTGATCCAGTCGGAGCTGAAGAGCTTCGGTCACGGGCTGGAAGACAAGCCGATGATCGTGGTGGCCTCGAAGGCGGATGTGGCGAACCCGGAAAAGCTGAAGAAGCTGCAGGCGATGGCGAAGCGTCGCAAGCTGCCGTTCTACGCGATCTCCGCAGTGAGCGGACAGGGTGTAGATGCGCTGAAGTATGCGATTGCGGCGGAGGTAAAGCAGGCTCGGGAGGCGGAGCGAGTGGAAGCTGCGACAGAACCGACACCGCTTAGTTTCTAGCGCTTTGCTCAGCTATCCGCGAAGTCTTGCATACAACGCTCGTTCAGCTTCATTGATCGATCCTGCGGCGCGATCAATCTCTCGTCGAGACTGGGGTAGATATTTCGACTTCTCTTTGTAATCGAAATAAAGAGTGCCATGCAGTCCCTGCACGTCCCGCTTATGTATCGGTCTTTCCCACAATTTTGCCAGTGTTATTCCGGCTTCACTCTCACCGACGCGTCTAACATACTCCTCAACAACCTCGATATCTTGCCCGGATCCAGGAAAGATTGTCTCGAATTCCTCGTCAGTAGCCTGAAAGATGCTGTAAGTCGCATTATCCGCGCCGTCGATTATTTGGATGTTTCTCACGATGCCTCGATCGCAGCTACACCTGCACAGGCGCCAGCCGCGCGGCGCGTGCCGGACGGCGGGTGACTTCAAGCTGCGGCAGCGTGATCAGTTCCCATGCGCTGCGGTCGGCGAGCAGACGGGAGACGAGCGCGGTATGCATGGCGTGGCCGGCGCGCTCGGCAACGACG
>DASVAI010000144.1:0-16265 GCA_036376445.1 Acidobacteriaceae bacterium | reverse complement strand
GCCGCTCTGAGCTTTCATGTGAATCTACTGGAGGCTCGACGCGGATATCTTCCCGGTAGCTGGGACATTCTGTGGTCGCTCTCGGTCGAGGAGACGTTCTATCTTGCCTTCCCGTGTATGTGCCGCTTGTTCGGGCGTGGGAGGATGCTGATCGCACTGCTGATTGCCTTTGTACTGCTGGGACCTTTCGGCCGATCCGTGCTCGCACATGGCAATCCAGTATGGCGAGAGTATTCGTATCTCGGCGGCACGGATGCAATCGCAATGGGCTGTCTGACGGCGATTGCGCTGCGTGGACGTACGCCTTCGCGTGCGCTGCCCCGGTGGATGGCGATCACGGGTGGCGCGCTGCTGGTCTTCTGTCTCGGTTGCTCGCGCATCGCGGAGCCGCTTTTGCGATCGGGCTTGTACATGAGCGTGATTGGCGCGGGTGCATGCCTGCTGATCGCGGCCTCTGCCGAGACAGGATGGCGCAGCCCGCGCGCACTGACGCCGTTGCTGCGCATGGGGCGGCGAAGTTACGAGATTTATCTGACGCATATGTTCGTGGTGATCGTGTTCGCTCAAGCGTTCGTCGCGTCCGGGAAGGCGATGTTGGGAGTGCCGCTGTTCTTCGGGGGAGTTCTGGTAATTAGCACCCTGCTGGGCGAATTGGTGGCGCGGTTCTATTCAGAGCCGATGAATCGCGGTCTGCGCGCGCGGTGGCATGATGGAGCGCGGCGAATGGGTTCGGTGATAGAGGAGGCTGTCAGTTAAGCGGCGGCGACCGCGCCATCCAGCTTCATCAGCAACAGCGTCATGTCATCGTGTTGCGGTGCGGTGGAAGCGAAGCGGTCCGCCTCGTTCACGATGTGGCGCAGGATGGTGCTTGCATTCTCGGGCAGATGTGCCCGGGCGGCGGCAAGCATGCGCTCTTCGCCCCATTCCTGGTCCTGCAGGTTCAGCGCCTCGCTGATCCCGTCCGTATACGCCAGCAGCAAGTCGCCGGGCTTCAGAAGCAGCCGGCACTCTTCGTAAATCGCATCCGGAAGCAGCCCGATCACCGGGCCGCCTCCGTCGAGCGCGTGCACCTCGTTCTTGCGCACCACGTAGGGCGGATTGTGGCCCGCGTTCACGTATCGCAGCAGCCGGTTTGCCGGCTGATAGATTCCAAAAAAGAACGTAGCGTAGCGATTCGTTGCGGATGATTCATAGACCAGCCGATTCACTCGCGAGATCAGCACCGCGAGATCTGCCGGCCCGTCCATGGTCATCCCGCGAAGCGAAGCTCGCAGACTCGCCATCAGGAGCGCGGCCGAGATGCCCTTACCCGAGACGTCGCCAATGGCCAGGCCGAGCGAACCATCGTCCAGCGAGAGAACGTCATAGTAGTCGCCACCCACGCCCTGTGCTGGCCGGCAAGCGCCATGAATAGTATGTCCAGGCAGCGTGGGAAGCTGCTGCGGGAAGAGGCGTTCCTGTACTTCGCGGGCGATCTCGATCTCGCGGTCAATGCGTTCACGGCGTGCAGCTTCACTCGCCAGCGAATGCACCAGGTTGCTGATTTCGAGCGCCAGGCCAGCCTGCGTGCTGACCGACTGTAACAACCGCAGGTCCGACGGAGTGTACGGCTCTTCCGATCGCTTGGATCCAAGGCTGATGAAGCCAAGCAGGCGCTCGCGCCCGGGCAGCGGAAGCAGTAGCTCCGTGCCCAGCGCGTCCAATGCGCGCCGCTCGCGGTCATCGGCAAGGAAGAACCAGCCGTCCGGGTTTTCGCGGTAAAGCGTGGCTGGTTGATTCGAGCGCGCCAGGTTGCGGACCGTCGATGAGCTTTCCTCAAACCGAAGCGGTACTTCCCCATCGGTGCCCATACAGTGCTCCAGCCCGAAGCTCCGTCCCTGCCGCAGATAGACGACGATACGCTCGACGTGCAGGACCTCCGAGATGCGGCGCGTCACTGTGTCAACCAGCGGCTTGGTTTCCGTAAAGCGCCTCGCCTGATCGGAGAGTTCGCTCAGCACCAGCTCGGCGTCATAGGCTTCGCGGAAGAACTTGCGATCCAGCCAGCGCTGCAGGCGGTGGCTGATGGAATCGTGCGCGGCAAAGAGCTTGATCAGTCCGGCCGCAATCAGCACCAGCACTGGAATGCCGACCGCCAGGTTCTCTTTGTGCCGTATCAGCGGCAGGACGAAATGAAAAATCACGAAGCCGACGAAGGCAAACTCGGCTACCAACAGCGTGGCGCGGGCGAGCGCGTACTTCGTGCCCATGCGAAGCAGCAGGCGGACATCGAGCGCGCGCTGGACCACCACGACATAGGCGAAGGAGAATGGCGCGGCGAAGAAAAGCAGGAAGCCGGGCAGGGTGATCCAGGGATGCTGGTTGGGCTGAATGCCGAAATGCGGCAGCAGGATGAAGACCAGTAGCAGCGAACCCAAGCCAATGATGGAGCCGGCGACCAGCACCTGCATGCGGCGCCGCGCATCCGCGGTAGTGGCGGAGCGCAGTTTGTCCAGAACCGCAACGACGTAGAGGACAACGCAGATCAGGTTGAGGGGATTAACGATGTGTTCAAACCAGAACCCAGCGCGGTCCGCCAACTGGCCCATCTCCGGAGCGGAATGCACCTGGATGCTGAAGATCGCGCAAAGCACCAAAAGACCAGCGGCCAAGGGCGCCAGAATCAGCCACTTCGCCCAGGGTGCTGTGCGGTCGGCCCGCCAGCGCTCCGGAAAATAGATGCCGAAGAGCAGGAGGGCAGGGGACATCACGTACTGCAGCAGGTTGTACCAGGCGCCCAGCCAAATCGCCCATGCTCCAGGCCACCATCTAGGTTCTCCAGAAAGGACAGTAGGAGTTGCGAAGAGCAAAAGAAGCAGCCAGGCATTAGGGTCACGAACACGCGCCGCAGCCACCCAATAACCAATGAGTAAACAAATCACCGGCGGGACGGCCAACAGCAGGCTGATCATCCAGTCTTGATTGAAGCGCGTTGGAGAGGGCTCGCGGCCCACTGTATGGATGGTGGCGCGATGAACAGAGCCATCCGCCCGTTGAACGACGACGCTCAGCGCCTCGCCTGCGTGCACAAATCCCTGGCCGCCGCCGCGCATGGCAATCATCTGCTCATAGCTGCGGTATGGTTTCCCGCGCATTTCGAGCAGTCGATCGCCGGACTTTAGGCCGGCGGCAGTTGCTTCCGGCTTAAGGTCGCTCAGCGTCAGCAGATTCAAATCAGCCTGGAACGGCATGCGGGCGTGTTCGCCGCGGTGTAACAGCTCCTGAAAGACCGCCGTCGTCTGCATGACGTAGTAGGTCATGCTCGCCACAATGAACAAACCAAAGGCGAGATACAGCAGCCGGGATGCGTTCTTGCTGGTCATAGATAGATTCAGGCGCGTCAACGCGTCCGGCGCGTCATCCGGAGCGTCTTCATCATAGCCCGGTACCTCGGTCAGAACGGCGGGCATGACTGAGGTACGTTCTCGTTATTATTGGAGTTCCCGGAGAGAACGTTGTCTGTCGATGAGACGGTTACCGGCTGGCTACGCCCGGCCATGCGCCGTCAGTTTGACCAGGATGTTGCCCCGAGTGGCGTTTGAATAAGGGCATGTCCGATGCGCATCGGCCACCAGTTTCTCCACCGTCTGCTGATCCAATCCGGCAACGTGCACATCGAGCGCCACCGCAAGCGTAAAGCCGTTGTCGCCCTCTGCCGGGCCGATGGAGACCTTCGCCTCAATCGTGATGTCACCCGGCCGCAGCTTCTGCTGCATTGCCTGATACTGCATGGCTCCGATGAAACAAGCCGAGTAGCCGGCGGCAAAGAGCTGTTCCGGGTTCGCGCCCGGCTTGCCCGCGCCCCCGAGCGCCGGGGGCGCCGACAGGTCGAGGTCCACGCTGCCGTCCGAGCTGCGGACGTGGCCGTTGCGGCCGTTCTTTGCGGTTACCTCTGCGGTGTAGAAAGTCTGGACAAGAGCGAGCATCGTCTAAGCGCCTCCTCAGTACTGGACTTGATAGATTCGCATAAAGGCGACGAGCACTATGAGCACGGTGGATATGAGCTTTCCAACCCAATGGACGGTGAACGTGCTCGAAGCCCGGCCGCTCATCCTGCCTCGTCGCCATTATGTTTATCCATTGGCGGTCGAAGAAGTGGAACGTGGTGCTCTGGAATTGATGATCTATCCTGCGGCTGGCGAGCCTTTTGTGGCTACTTGCGCCCTCGGCTTCGCCAGCCACGCCGTGCCCACAGGGGTCTGGGCCTGTCCCGATCCCGCAATGCTCTGCGCGGTCTCCGGCGGATACGCCTATCTGATGGACACTCGCGCGCCGGAGCGCTGGCAGCAGATCGGATATCGGCCGGTAACCGAAGTGCGGCCTGCACCGGCTGCCGGCCTGTTGCTCTTTGCCAGCTTCCACTCCCTGGAGGCATGGGGGCCGGCTGGTCGGCTTTGGCAGTCGAAGCGCCTCTCCTGGGAGGGCCTTCGTCTTGGCGAAACGACGGCAACCGAACTGCATGGTTCGGGATGGGATATGCGGACGGACAGCGAAGTTCCGTTTGTCCTGGATCTCAAAAACGGTCAACACACCGGAGGTCCATCGTTTTAGCGCATATGAGATCGGGCTTGCTCAAGACGAGGCAGTGAGCTGATAGAAACTCAGTGCGGCATCTCCCTGCTCCAGGATTCGATACCGGTGCAGTTCTCCATACGACTCGCCGGGAATAAACGAACCCCGTCGCGCGTGTTCCGCAACCACGACGGCTGCCGGAGAAAGCAGCGCATCGGCTGCTCCACCCAACAACGTCATGGTCTGTGTGTACGCGCTCGCATCTTCCCATGGCGGGTCAAAGCAGACGATATCGAAACATATTGTGCGGCGCGCCAGGTTGCGAAGTACGACCGGCACACTCCGTTGCTCCACCTGATAGCCATCTCGGATTCCCAAAGCCGTCAAATTCTCTCTCAGAGCGGCAAGGGCAGCAGCAGCAGTTTCGACGAAGACAACATGTGCGGCGCCCCGGCTCAGCGCCTCGATGCCCAGCGCTCCGGTTCCGGCATAGAGATCAGCGAATTGCGCCCCCTCGATACGCGGCGCCAAGACATTGAACAGCGTCTCGCGCAGCCGGTCGCTCGTGGGACGCGTCGCCATCCCACGCGGCGCCGTGAGCAGCCGGCTGCGATACCTGCCTGCGATGACGCGCATAGAGAAAGAAGAACACATGCCAGCGATGCGTCAGCGGATCGGGACGCCAAAGCCGCTCGAATACAATGAAACTGCAACAGATTCAGCAAAGCGAGCAAGTAACGAAATGCGTGGCTGGTCATTTCCGTTGGGGCGCTGGTGGGGCGTCGATATCCGAATCCATACCTTCTTCCTGCTGCTGCTGGCCGCATGTATGGGCTATGCGACCTTTCTGCAGTTGCCGCAGTGGCGCGGCTTTCTCCTCTGGATGCTCCTGTTTGCCGCCGTGGTCGCCCGGGAAATAGGGCGCATCATCGCCGCGGCCTATCACAATCTCCAACTGCGCAGCGTGATGCTTCTGCCTATCGGGGGTCTGTTTTCGTTCGCCAACGCAGAGAGCGTCGAGCGCTCCAACGACCTCTCAATCCAAATCAAACTGGCCTTCGTAGGTCCGCTGGTCAGCCTCTCGATGGCCCTTTTGTGCGTGATGACAATCCTCGGTCCCGCGCCGGAACTCAACTTGCTGGCCCGGCCGTGGATTTCCGCCGCGCATCTGATCCGCTCTTTCATCTGGCTCAACGCATTTCTGGCGGTGCTGCATCTGCTGCCCGCCTATCCGCTCGATGCGGGCCGTGTGCTGCGCAGCCAGTTCTCCCGCGTCCAGGGTCGTATCCAGGCCTCTCGCGCCGCCGCAGGCCTGGGCTTAATGATTGGTGTCATCGCCATCCTGTTGGGTATTCTCCTGCCCAATCCCTGGCTGGCCACCGCCGGCTTTTTCATTTTCATCGGCGCTCAACTTGAGGATCAGGGCACACTCTTCCAGAACGTGGTCGACACCGTCCACATGCGCGACATCATGCTGACGGATTTCGCGCTGCTTTCGCCTTCAGACACGCTGGAGGATGCGCTGGCCAAAGCGATCCATTCCTTGCAGGACGATTTCCCGGTCGTCCGTGGACGAAATGTGGTCGGCGTGGTGAGCCGCCAGATCATCGCTGATGCGCTCCGCGCAGAAGGCAATGGCTATGTACAGGGAATCATGCAGCGTCAGTTCCACGTCGCGCGGCCGGAAGACTCGCTGGGCTCGACCATCAGCCGCTTCAGCGGGCGCGGTATGTCGCTGGTGCCGGTCACCGATGGTGAGCGCGTCGTGGGTATCGTGACGCTCCAGAACCTGATGCACTCCATGACCCAGTTCGCGGAGAAGCGTAAGCGCCACGCACAGGCGGAATAGCTGGTGACATCCACGACCCTTGCCCCGGGCCTATACCTGGTTGGCACCCCTATCGGCAACCTCGAAGACATCACCTTGCGTGCCCTCCGTATTCTGCGCGGGGTAGACCGGGTCCTGTGCGAGGATACGCGCGACACCGCGAATCTCCTTGCTCATTACGAGATCAAGGTGCCGACGCAGAGTTGCGATGAGCATAAGGAGCATGCCTGCGCAGCGGACGCTGTCGCGCGCATCCAGGCCGGAGAGCGGCTCGCGCTGGTCACCGACGCAGGGCTGCCGGGAATCTCCGACCCGGGCGCTCGGGTCGCCGCAGCCGTCGCTGCCGCTGGGCTGGCGGTGGTGCCGGTGCCCGGCGCGAATGCTGCGCTCACCGCGCTGGTCGGGTCAGGCCTTCCGGTGGACCGTTTCCTCTTCTGCGGATTTCTCCCGGCAAAGAGCGGAGCGCGCCTTACAGAACTGGAGCGGCTCGCCATCATGGCCACGGCCGGCCATGAGCCCCTGCTGCTGGTCTTCTACGAGGCCCCGCACCGCATCGTCGAAATGTTGGAAGACGTTGCTGCCATCTGGGCCGCTGATTGTCCCGTGGTGGTCGCCCGCGAACTGACCAAGCTGTATGAAGAATTCCTGCGCGGGAGTGTCTCTGAGGTAAAGAGCAAGCTCGAAGAAAGGGAGCGCGTTCGTGGAGAGATGGTCGTGCTGGTGAATGCTCGTCCTGGCGCGGTCCAGCATGCAGCAGAGTCGATTCCGGAACTCATCGAGCGGTTTATGAAGGAAGGACTCAGCGAGAAAGACGCCCTGAAGCGCGCTGCCCGCGAACGCGGCATCGGCAAGAGCGATGTGTACAGAGAATGGCAGCGGGCGCGGTGAGGCTCGGCGTGCCGCTATTCGCCGATGTCAGTGACCGTTGGCTTCCGAGGCCGTCTCCGGTTCGCGCCCCTTCAGCCGGTCATACATGTAGCTGTTGCTAACGGTGCCCAGGGATTCGTTGTACAGGCTGGGCTCGCCGATCGCCTCCCGCATTTCTTCGCTGAATCGGTGGATGGACTTGAGCGCGTCGGCGGTCGCAGCAATGTGCACCGTGGGAGTCTCAAAGAGCTTCTGGTTGCCATGATCGACCAGTCGCGAGATCCGGCCGCGCAGTACCCAGCCAGGCGGGGTGATCCAAACCACCGGATGCTGCTCGTCCTCCCTAGCCGTCTTCGCTGAGTATTTCGGGTTGGGGGAGATGACGGCTGCAGCGCCATATTTGCCGACTGCCACTTCGCCTGCGACCCCCGGCACGTCGCGAACATCAAATCCGTTATCGCGAAGAATCTGGAGCACTTGGTCGAAGCTACGGACGGCAATTCTGGTACGCATAATGGGTTGATGTCCCTCTGGAGTAGGTCCGGACAGGGCGAAGCGCTTACACTATAGGGAGGAAAGACGCTCCCGGTCAGAACCGGTGCTTTCAGTGTCGCATATCCGATATGCCTGTGCTGTTTTCACAACAACGATGTACGAGCTGTAAGACCTGCTGACGCAGCGTTCTGCCTTCTAGGGCGGAGTGATCTTACAGCAATTGTGAAAACCGATCGAGGATTCGGACAAATGGCTACATTGACAGAAACACGGCAGTCTCTTGGCACCTCTCTCGCCGACCGCATCGGCAATACTCCTCTGGTGCGCCTGGATCGGATTGTGGAGCACCTGCCCGGCATCACGCTGCTGGGCAAGGCAGAGTGGATGAATCCCGGCGGATCGGTGAAGGATCGCGCCGCTTCCGGCATTGTGGGCGCGGCGCTTGAGCGCGGGTTACTCGCCAATGGCCGGCGCCTCCTCGACGCTACGAGCGGCAACACCGGAATCGCCTATGCCATGCTTGGCGCAGCGTGGAACTTCCCCGTAACCCTCTGTGTCCCCTCCAATGTGTCGCCGGAGCGCAAGCGGATCCTGGCAGCCTATGGCGCCGACGTAATCTGGACCGACCCGGCCGACGGCTCCGACGGCGCAATCCGCAAAGCTCGCGAGCTGGCGAAGGACACCGCGAATTATTACTACGCAGACCAGTATGGCAATAACGAGAACTGGAAAGCGCATTATCGCGGGACGGCCAACAATCCAGGGACGGCGAACGAGATCTGGAAGCAGACTGATGGGCAAGTGACGCATTTTGTCGCCGGTCTGGGCACCAGCGGGACTTTTGTGGGCACGACACGGCGCCTCAAGGAGTTGAACCCGCGCATCCAGTGCATCAGCATGCAGCCAGACTCTCCGTTCAACGGATTTGAAGGTTTGAAACACATGGCAACGGCGATTGTGCCGCCGATCTACGATCCGGGTCTCGCCGATCGCAATATCGACATGGAAACCGAAGCTGCGTATGCAATGGCGCGGAAACTCGGGCGCGTTGAAGGGCTGCTGGTCGGCGTTTCTGCTGCAGGCGCGACGGCGGCTGCGCTGCAAGTTGCCGAAGAAGAGCACGCGCGTGGCCGCGGGGCAGTGATCGTGATCATTCTGTGCGACGGGGCAGAGAAGTATCTGAGCGAGAGGTTCTGGGAAGAGTGACAGACGCGACGCTGACGATTCCGGAAGACGTGTACGAGGCTATCCGCCGCCACGGTGAGCGTACCTACCCGCACGAGTGCTGCGGCGTACTGCTCGGCCGCACTGATGAGAACGGCAATGCGGTCGAGACAGCCGTCGAAGCAGGAAACACGCGCACGGATTCCGCACATAATCGCTATAACATCGCGCCGCAGGAATTAATTCGCATTCAGCGGCACGGGCGAGAGCGTGGCCTGGACATTGTCGGCTTTTACCACTCGCACCCCGACCATCCGGCGCAGTGGTCGAAGACCGACTTTGAGGAAGCGCACTGGATCGGCTGCTCCTACGTAATTACAAGCGTGGAACAGGGCGCGGCGAAGATCACGAACTCGTTTCTGCTGAACGGCACGACCGAAGAGGACAAGCGATTCGAGGATCAGCGTGTGGTCGTGTTCGTGAGGGCGGCGGAATCCACCCGATGTTGACCACCGGTGAGCCGGCGGCCCGCGCGGTCCGCATTTTGTTCCACATCACCATTCCACGAGGACTTGAGAACCGATGAAGATCTTTATTCCTACGCCGCTGCGGGCGTACACCGGCAAGCAGGACGCGGTTGAAGTAGGCGGCGCAACCATTCAGGAAGCCCTGAGCGGCCTCACCACGCAATATCCCGATCTGCGCAAGCAGCTCTTCACCGACGAGGGCAGGCTGCGCTCATTCGTGAATGTCTACCTGAACGACGAGGACATCCGCTACCTGGATGCGAAGGAACAGACGAAGGTAAGCGACAAGGACTCGCTCTGCATCATTCCGTCCATCGCAGGTGGGTACTAGCCGTACAGGGGACGGCGCCTGCGGCGCGCTTTGTGAGGTTCGCTTCCTGTGGTCGCTCTCGTCTGGTGAACCGCAGGCCGTTCGCTTCACTCATATGAGCAGGAGCCAAGCAGCTTGGGGCAATTAGCCGCTGAAGGAGTTACGTTATGGCAGGTGTTGCAGAACCAGTTGTAGCGCCATTGCCGGCGCTGACACATGACGAGATCGCACGTTATTCGCGGCACCTCATCCTGCCCGAAGTGGGCATGGAGGGCCAGCAGAAGCTGAAAGCTGCGAAGGTGCTGCTGGTGGGCACGGGCGGGCTCGGCGCGCCAATGGCGCTGTATCTTGCGGCGGCGGGCGTCGGCACTCTGGGCCTTGTGGATTTCGATGTCGTCGATGCCAGCAACCTGCATCGGCAGGTCATCCACACTACGCCGGATGTCGGCCGGCCGAAGCTAGATTCCGCTGCCGACAAGCTCAAAGCGCTGAACCCCGAAGTGAAAGTGGTGAAGCACAACACCATGCTCACCTCGGCGAATGCGATGGAAATCCTGAAGGACTATGACATCGTCGCCGACGGTACGGACAATTTTCAGACGCGCTACCTGGTCAACGACGCCTGCGTGTTGAGCGGCAAGCCGAATGTCTATGCGTCCATCTTTCGCTTCGAGGGGCAGGCGAGCGTCTTCGGCGCGCCGGATGGGCCGTGCTACCGCTGCTTGTATCCGGAGCCGCCGCCACCGGGGCTGGTGCCCTCGTGTGCCGAGGGCGGTGTGCTCGGCATTCTTCCAGGGTTGCTGGGCATCATCCAATCCACTGAGGTGATCAAGCTCATTCTCGGCAAAGGCGAGCCGCTCATCGGGCGGCTGCTGCTGGTCGATGCGCTCGGGATGCGCTTCCGCGAGCTCAAGCTCCGCAAGAATCCCGACTGCCCGCTATGCGGAACGCATCGCACCGTGACGCAACTGATCGATTACGATCAGTTCTGCGGCATCACGCCGCCCACAAAGGAGACCACGCAGGTGGCGAATGAAAAGAATGGAGTTCCGCAGATCGGCCCCGAGGAGCTGAATCGACGGCGGACTGCGAATGAGGATGTGTTTGTGCTCGATGTGCGCGAGCCGCACGAATATCAAATCGCAAATATCGGCGGCTATTTGATCCCGCTGAATGATTTGCCGAAGCGGATGGACGAGCTCGATCGCGAAAAGAACATTGTGGTGCAGTGCAAGTCCGGTGGCCGCAGCCAGCGCGCCGCGGAGTTCCTGCAGCAGCAGGGCTTTAAGCACATCCAGAACCTCGCAGGCGGCATTACGGCATGGTCGGACAAGATCGATCCATCCATTCCAAAGTACTAGCCGTACGGGCGGCGGCGCGGGCGGCGCGTTCTGTAAAGCGAGAGAAAGCGGGAGAGAATGTCCTCTCCCCCCTTCTGTTTTATGGCTCCAACACCGCTAGCGTGAGCTGGCGCAGGCGCTCCGGATCGCCGATGACTTCGAAGCCGGCGATCCTGTCCCCGGCAAAAGAGAAGCGCAGCACGCGGAACAGATGTCCGCGGGGCGCAATCACCACTCCAACCGAGCCGTCGATAAGCGCGGGCCGTGCTGCGCGCGCTCCGCGTGCGGCGGCTATCGCCTGGGGCGCCCAGTTGCGCGCGCCGCGGACTTCGCGCTGTGCTTCCGCGGGCTGGACGGTTGCATCGGCACGGATCACAACATCCGGCTCGAGCACCGCGACCAGCGCTTCCACATCGCCGGAGCGCAGAGCTGCGAGAAAGCGGTCAACGATTTGCCGCTGCTCGGTAATTTCCGCGGTTGATGCAATCTCCGCTCCCTGAACCCGCCGTCGCGCACGGCTGGCAAGTTGCCGCGCGGCTGTGGGCGAGCGCCCCACAATGGACGCGATCTCCTCGAATGGAACAGCGAACAGATCGTGCAGCACAAAGCTGATGCGCTCGGCGGGTGGGAGGGTGTCGAGCACCACCAGGACCGCCAGCCCAACGGACTCGGCGAGCACCGTCTCCTGTTCCGGATCGAGCGGAGGCTTTACTGTGCCGATGCTGCGAACAGGCTCCGGCGCCTGCGTATCCAGCGCATCTTCGCGCCGCGCATTTCGCGCGCGCAACATATCCAGGCAGACCCGCGCCACTACGGTGGTCAGCCATCCCCCCAGATTTTCGATGCTGCCGGTATCGGAGCGGCTCAGCTTCAGCCACGCCTCCTGCACCGCGTCGTCTGCTTCGTTCAGCGAGCCGAGCATCCGGTAGGCGACCGCGCGCAGATGGCTGCGGTTCTCTTCGAATTGCGAGGCCAGAAATTCATGTTGATTCATGCGGTCACATTCTCTCGTTGGGCTTCGTCATGGTAGTGACGGACAAAACCGATCCGATGTGACCAATCTACTGAGGAGAGAAGAGACATGCAGGCGAGAATGACGAATCCCATCATGCTGGTGCCGGATGCGATACAGGCCGCAATGGCGCTGGCCGACGTTGCAAAAAAAGGAGATGTGCCCGCAAGCACGCTCAATCTCATACATCTGCGAGTCAGCCAGATTAACGGCTGCAGCCTGTGCGTGGATATGCACGCGCGCACGCTGCGGCACGCCAACGAAACCGATGAGCGGCTGTTCGCTGTGGCTGCGTGGCGCGATGCGCCGTACTTCACCGATGCGGAACGCGCCGTCCTGGCGCTCACCGAGGCGGCAACCCGGCTGAGCGATCGCTCCGATCCGGTGCCGGATGAGATCTGGAACGAAGCCGCAAGACACTACGATGAACCGCAGCTCGCAACCATCGTTCTCAACATTGCGCTTACCAATCTCTGGAACCGGATCAATGTCACGACTCGTCAGGTTGCTGGCGAATGGATGAAGTCGACGGAAGGCAAGGCATGGATGAAGGAGCACGCCGCAGCGCACTGACCGTCACGCCGGACGCACGATGTAGAAGTTCGCCGGAAAAACCAGGTCCAGCTCGCCGTGCGGGTCGCCGCCCCTGGTGTAGTTTTCGAGCTGACGCTCGCAGGCATCGCCGAGCTCGGCGAGCTTCTCCGGCGGAAGTTCAGCAAGCCTGGCCGCCAGCGGCGTGGCGGCCAGCAGCTTTCGCCCGTCGGACGCATACCATGTGCCGTCCGGCCTCAGATCAACTTTTTCGTGGCTCTCCACCACGAAACCGCCCTGCCGCAGCACGCCGGTGACGAGCGCCGGATTGTGCAGCCGGTGCACCTTCGCCAGAAACCACGTCAGGTCGCGTAAACGGCATTCGATGAGCGCGCGCTGCATCGCCATCGTCAGCGGATGTTCTTCATCCGAGCCCCACAACGCGACATGGAGCCGTCCGTCCGCACGCAGCGCGCCGCGGATGCGGCCGAGCACACGCGCAGGATCCTCGAAGAACTGCAAAGCCTGCTGGCAAAATGCCGCGTCGAACGCGCTGTTCGAAAGAGCCGCGTTTTCGATGGCAGATTCGATGTATTCGATGGGAGCGGAGCCCGGCGCCGCAGGTTGGCTGCGGGCCAAGGCGAGCATGCTGCCTGCTGCATCGACCGCGACCACCCGGCCGGCGCTGCCGGCTGCTGCCGCGGCCGCGCGGGCAACCACGCCAGTGCCCGTCGCTACATCCACCACCTGCGCGCCGGCGGGCAGCTTCGCGCCCGCGACAAGCTGCCGCGCGGAAGGAGCAAACATCAGCGGTACAAGCACTTCCTGGTAGCGGCGGGCGCCATCTTCAGTCGTGAACATGTGTCTCTCTCGGGCAGGATGCGGGGAACGACAAGTCTACTGTGCCGGCGCGACCTGTGTCGCTGCAACTGCATCCGGCAGCGGTTGAGGAGTGTGAAGAATCGCCAGCAAATGTTGATTCAGCCGCGAACGCACCGTGATCCGGTCCTGCGCGCGGGTTATATAGCGGATCGCCAGCTCCAGACCTCCGGCGGGGCGGAGTTCCACCACCGGCTCGGCAGAAAGGGTGCTCAGGCTGCCATGCTGATGGCTCAGTCGCCCCCATTCCCGTGTAGCCATTTCGATATCATCGCGCGTGATCTCTTCTACCGCGCTCCGGATCGCCTCGCGCAGCGCGTAGGGATCCCTGCCCGCCGGGAGCGTCAGGTGCAGCTCTTCCCATAGCCACTGCCCGGCGGTCGAGAAGTTGAAGTAGTGATCCTCAATGGCATAGCTGTTCATGACGGCCACGCGCCTCCCCGTCGGTCGGCCGCTCTCGGCCCAATTGCCGGTCTCAAGCAGTGTCGTACGCAGCAGCCCAACTTCCACGACCTCGCCGCTGATGCCGTTGATCTCCACCCAGTCGCCCACGCGGACGCCATTCTTCCCCATCAGCACAAACCATCCGAAGAAGGCGACAATGAAGTCCTTCAGCACCACCGTAAGGCCGGCGGTAGTCAGGCCAATTATCGTAGGCGTCTGATGCGGAGCGCCGAAAACAACAATCAGGATCAGGAGCACGGCGAGGAGCTGCATGCTGAACGACAGCACAAATTCGAGCGTCTGCTGGCGTCTCCGGTCCAGCAGTGAGCGGCTCCTGAGGAGGCGATGCAGCATTCGCCCAGTCAGAACAGTGATGACCATGATGCCGACGATGAAGGCAAAAGCCCGCAAAATTCGGCGCGTGATTGTCCGTTCCTGCGCTCGCACCAGCAGATCCCAACTGCCATAGGTGTTCGCTAGGCTCTCCAGAGAGTGAATGCGCCGCTCATACTGCGTAATCGCCTCGCGACTGACGGCAAGCGCGCGAAGCTGCGCCGTTGTCGGACCGGCATCGCTGCCCCCGGTGGAAGCATGCGCCTCCGTATCGTTAGAGAGCGCGTTGCGCAGCTGCAAAAGCTGGGCGGCAAGCGCCTGTGCCGCACCGCGGGCCTCGATAAGCTGCTGATGGCGGCTGCGCAGCGAGTCCAGCGCCCGGAACTTCCCTACCAGCGAGCGAAGCGCATCCGGCGCCTCTACCGCTTCGGTCTGGGAGGCGGCAGAGCCGGTCTCCTCCTTGTGCACCGATTCATGCTCGTCAAGCGCCTGCTGGATCAGCTCATGCCGGTCGCCGCCAAGTCGGATCAGTGTCTGGTGCAGCTCGTCGGCCTCGTCGGTATCGAGGGCAAGCTGCGCCTGGGCCAGTTGCAACCGGGAGTCGTCGTCCGCTGTGCCGGGTCCATGCTGCAGCGCCGCCACGCTGGCCTGCTCGGATTTAATTCGCTCGTTCAGCGCGTTCAGCCGCTGCGCAACCTTCAGTGCCTGGCCGGTCAGAGCCGGCTGATGCAAGGTCGCCCCGCGAAGCGCGCTGGCGAAGGCCTGATCCACTTCGCTGTCAGCTAGGCGCAGCGCTTCCTGTGCATACTGGCGCTCCTGCGGCACGGCTGCCTGGCTTGCGAGCTCGCGGGCAATCCGCAGAGGCGACTGGTCCACCAGCCCACTGGCCGGAGGCAACGCACCGGGCGCGTTGAATTCCAAAGACGGGTCGCCTCCGCGGACCAAGTACTGTCCCACAAGAAGAGCGACGAAGAGCAGGACCAGCAGTCCCGGGATACCGAATCGGCGAAACGAGCGCAGCTTGGGGAGGAGGGTCATCATGGGTCAGGGGAGGGGCCGGTCCTTGAATGGCTAAGGGATATCCAGAATGTAGTAGAGGCCTGGTCTGATTGTAATAAAACTACTTTGGCCCAGAACACATTGCCACATTGACACCTGCCGGGTGGCGGGTACAATCTTCTCCATCGACCGTGATTCGGCAGCAACAATTCCGGCCGGCAAACCATTCATACCTCCCAAACTGATCATGCAACCAGTCTGCAAGCATCCCAAGGTGCGCGTGGTAGCGCGCGAAGACGATGTGGAGTACGTCGAGTGTGAGGAGTGCGGCGAGGTCTTCGATGCCGACGAGTATCAGGAGATATCTCAGGACGGCGCGGACGAGCTGCACCTCGGCGAAGAGGATGAGTGATCAAACCGAGTTGCGCGATTCTTCTGAGCCCAGCCGCCGGGTCTCCCGCCAAGTGTAATGGAACCATGAGATCAGTGTGAGCGCGAAAGTGGCGATCAGCGATAGCTTCCGGATCATCACCAGCACGGCGGGGGCATAAAACGCCGTCCACAGTGTGCTCGCGATCGCAATGATCTGCGCGACCGTATTGGCTTTGCCCCATAGACTGGGCCGGAAGTCCCGCGCACCGGTGCTGGCGAAAAGCAGCGCAGCCACTACCACAATGCCGACATCACGGCTGAACACTAGGATCGTGACCCGTCGCGGCATCAATCCCTGATGCATGAGCACCAGGAAGAGCGTGCTCAGCATCAGCTTGTCCGCTACGGGATCGAGATATTCGCCCAGCCGCGTCCGCTGGTGGAGCAAGCGAGCCAGCAGCCCATCGAGGCTGTCGCTGATGCCCGCCAGCAGGAACAGCGCAAATGCCACGCGATAGCGGCTGTCCAATACAGCGGTGACCAGGAAAGGAATGATGCACAGCCGCAGAAACGTAAGCTGGTTCGGTGCGGCGCGAAGATCTTTCAGCACTGG
>DASVAI010000010.1:0-15118 GCA_036376445.1 Acidobacteriaceae bacterium | reverse complement strand
GATGTGCCCGTGCGCATCGACGATGAAGCCTGAGCCCTGCCCCTGCTGCGGCACCGCGCCCCAGAACCAGTCGTAGGCGACTGTTGTAGAGGTGATGTTCACCACTGCCGGCAACACGCGCTTGTATACGGCGATGTTGTTTTGCTCCTGAGTATCGTAGGTGCTTTGCGCGTCTGCTTCGGTCAGGTCGAGCGAGCGTTCCAAGTGGATCGTGTGCCCCAGTAGCGGCAGTTCATGGCGCGCGAGCCTAGGCAGCATCCGCGCGCCGGGAACACCAAATGTTGTGATGTACCAGAACGCAGCAACGATCAGGACAACAAGGACGGCCAGGCGGCGCAGATTCATAGCTATGAACGTTCTCTCCTTAGTTTCACTTCGGCGTGGCGGCGAGCGCGCACAACTCGTGGTAAACAGATTCTGTCTGCCGTCTCACATCATTCAATGACGCGTCATTCCGAATGATGGTATCGCTCAGACGCATTTTTTCTTCCTCGGATAATTGCGCGGCAATTCGCTGCCGTGCCTCCTGTTCCAGCGCTGCACGCGTTGCGGTATTCGGATTCGGGCCGGCGAGACGCGCTACATACCGTGCGATGCGCAATGGCTCCCTCGCGGTCACCAGAATGCGACGATCGAATCGTCGCTCCCAATCGCGAGTTCCGGCTGTGCGCCCGGCCTCAAACAACAGCGCTGTTTCATAAATCGCGACCGCAGCAGGTTTTTCCTTCTCCAAGGTGTCCATCCACCGCTGCTGCTCGGCGATCACAGGTGGATGCACGATGGCATTCAGCTCTCCAATGCGGCCTTCTGCAAACGCAATGCGGGCGAGCCTTGGCCGATCCAGTGTTCCGTCGGCGCGTACGATGTCCGGGCCAAACGCGTGCACGATCCGGGCATACACGGCTTGTCCGGGTTCCATCATGGCGCGGGCCACCGCGTCGGCTTCCATTACCTCGGCGCCTAGACTGCGGAAGATCGCTGCCACAGTGCTCTTGCCGCTGCCTAGTCCGCCAGTCAACGCCACGCGCAGCATGGGATTTGCCTAGAGTAGACCGCGGCGCAGCTTCGCGGCGCGGACTGTATTCGCCATCAGCATTGCGATGGTGAGCGGGCCAACACCGCCCGGCACGGGAGTGTAGGCTCCGGCCACACGATACGCAGCAGGATGCACGTCGCCGATCAGAGTTGATCCTTTAGTGCGGAACTGTTCTTCGCGGCGAGCGTTGCCATGGAAGAAGCGATCGAACTCCTCCTGAGTGGTCAGGCGATTGATGCCAACATCCAGCAGCGTCGCGCCAGGTTTTACCATCTCGGCGGTTACATAGCCGGGGCGGCCAATCGCCGCCACCACGATATCCGCGCCGCGGCAAATCCCCGGCAGATCGCGTGTCTTCGAATGGCAGATTGTCACTGTCGCATTTTCCGCCAGCAGCAGGATCGCCGCCGGCTTGCCGACGATATCGCTGCGCCCGATTACAACCGCATTCTGTCCTGCGATCGGCAGATGGCTGCGCTTGAGTATCTCGATCAATCCAGCGGGCGTGGAGGGTGCCAATGCCGGTTGTCCGGTCTGCAGCCGTCCGACATTTACGGGATGAAATCCGTCGACATCCTTCTCGGGGGCGACCGCTTCCAGCAGGCGCTTTGCGTTGACCTGCGACGGCAGTGGGAGCTGGATCAGGATCCCGTCCACGTCATCGCGCGCATTCAGCTCAGCTACGAGCGCCAGCATCTCCTCCGTCGTCACGGTTTCGGGCGGCGTGATCAGATCGCTGCCCAGGCCCAGTTCCTTACAGGTGCGCACCTTGTTCCGAACATAAATTTCCGACGCAGGCACATGGCCGACCAAGACGGCGGCGAGCCGAGGCCGAATGCCCTTCGCAGCGAGCGCCTGTACATCGCGCACCACATCTTCCTTGATCGCTGACGCGATCGCCGCGCCATCGAGCCTGCGTGCCTCTTCCATGTCCCTCCGCGATGCGATTCTCGAGTGAGTATCGAAGACCTGTGTCTATGTTAACGGCTCGGCATACACTCAGAGCATGCAGATGCCAGTCTTTGATGGCGCGGATCTCCAGTTACTTGCGTGCCCTGTGTGTTATGACTCGCTGGACCCGATCGATCCCCAAACTGTGCGGTGCCGCGCCTGTGAGCGCCGCTATCCCATATGCGATGGGCTGCTCGTGCTCTGTGCGAATGCGGGTCTGAGCGCTAGCAAAATTTAATGCGACGGACTGTTGTGCGTGGCCATCAAATAACCGATCACCAGGACAGCAACGAGGGTCAGCACAAGCACAATCATCAGCAGACCCCATGTGAAGCCGCGCTTTTCCAGAAAATCCTGCTTCGGCGCTTCATTCTGATTGTCATCCAAATGTGATTTGTTCATCTGGTCGCCCCAGGATTCACAGCGGCAAACAAAGATTCAGTACTTCGATGCATACCCTAAGGGTAAGCCAGCGTCTTTATCTACGGGGAGTATTGAAAGAGCTTTGAAACCTGCGCAACATTTTCTGCGTAAGGGGTTGATAGAGGAAGAGCTTCACGAGGAAGGAGGCAGGCCATGAAAGATCAGGTGAGAACGGATGAACGCCGCGTGACCGCCAATGGTTTTCCGCTAGCTGCCCCGCAGATCGAGAAGTTCAGTGCGGCAGAGCTTTCCAACTTGCGCAATGAATTGTTCCGTGGGCAGTTGGATAGCTGGCAGGCGGCTGACCTGGCGGCAAATTTTCTTGCCGGCCACGGTTATGGCGCGAATGCGGAGAATCTGCGGGAAGCAATAGGCGGCCTTGAAATCTCACGCTGCTCCCTCGATTGCCTGCAGAGCGCACTGGAAGGCGTGGCTTACATCCAGTAAGCGGTGCGCCGCGGACTGTCTATTCGTATTTCAGGCTTTCGACCGGATCGAGTTGCGCAGCTCGAGTGGCCGGTAGTGTCCCGAAGATGACGCCGACCACGACCGAGGTGGCTAAAGCGATCACTACCGACCACGGAGATATTGGAAGCTTATAGTCCGTGAAGAAGCGGACCGCGACCGGTGGCGCCATGCCGAGCAGCGCTCCTACGATGCCTCCTGCAAGCGAAATGAAAATCGCCTCCATCAGGAATTGAAGCTTGACCTCGCGCGCGGTCGCTCCGAGTGCCTTGCGGATGCCAATCTCGCGGATTCGTGAGCGAACATTTGCCAGCATGATGTTCATGATGCCGACCCCGCCAACCGCCAGCGTGACGGTGGCAAGCAGGAGCAGCATGACCGTCAGCGCATCGGCAATCTGGCCCGCTACCCGAAGAATTTCCACCAGCGTATTTGCAGTGTAGACAGAGTTGGGTTGGTGCCTGCTCTGGATGACGGCTTTGATTTCCTTGGTTGCGTTCGGAATGTCGTTCTTGTCGCGAATGGAGAAGAAAATCTGCTTTACTTTGTCCGTGCCGGTAAAGTAGCGCGCGACTGAATAGGGAATCAGGATCGTCTGGTCCGCCACCTCAGACATTCCAAAGGTGCTCACGCTCTCCTTGAATGTGCCGACGATCGTGATCGGCATTCCGCTGAGTTGGAAAGTCTGGTTGATCGCCGCTTCCGGACTACCGAACAACTGCGTCGCAAAGGGGATGGTCACTACGGCGGCTTTGGTGTGTGTGGCCTCATCTGTATCGTCGAAGAATCGGCCCGCGGTCACGATGAGGTGCCGAATCTCGCGGTATTGGGGCGAAACACCCAGGACCAGCACATCCTTCGCAATGCCGCCGCCAAAGCTGACGCGGTCATGCATTTCGAGCATGGGAGATGAGGCAGCGACGGCCGGCACTTGTGTGTCGACAGCACGCTCATCATCAATAGTGAGAAGGTCGTTGCGATATTCACCCACGCTCCCGGAAGAGCCTCCGGAGTATTCCAGTTCCACCATGTTGGGGCCGATGTTCTCCAGCAACTTCATCGCATACTGCTTGCCGGTGAGCCCGATGGTGGCCACCAGGATCAACGAAGCCGAGCCGATCACCATGCCCAGGGCGGTCAACGCAAAGCGCACCTTGTTGACGCGAAAGCTGTCGATGGCCAGCATCGCAATCTCGCGCAGCAGGATCGTCCGCTTTGCGCTGGCTAACGTATGTTCAAAGGCGGCGCGGCTCATTGCCCTGCTGGCAATGGCGGCCCGGGTGGCCGTTGACCCGCGAGATGAAGTCGCAGTGGAACTCCGGGATGGAGTGGCGGTCGGCGTCATGTGCCTCTTTATTAGAGGATGCCAGAACGGGCGGGTCCGGTTCTGCGTTTCTCAGCGAAGGCCTAATCGCGTACTGGCAGGCAAAACTGAGCGTTTTCCTCCTTCATTCTATCGGTTCTGACGGGAGGAAACTCCGAAGATCGCCTCTCTTGGCAAGAAACTGCCAAGTTTCCGTTCAGGAGAATTGAGAGTGTCGTTTACAGAAGTTCGTGACCTCAATCGCTCGAGATGCTGCTAGGGATGTGGAGCAATTCGTACAGAGCCATAACAAGGCATGTATCAATGTAGTTACTACGGCTACCGGCGTGAGACGCTTCCTGTAACGAGGTAGGGCCGCCAGAGAGCGAAAGCAACATACTTTCCAGGCACTCTCGGCCGAGAGAAATTACTCTTCTGATAGCAGCAGAGGAGAGGGTTAGTACCGATTCGATTGAGCGCCATGAGTCACAAGACTTCCGAGGAGACAAGATTCTGCCTCTCTTCTGACCTCATCCACGTCTGGGTATTGCCTGTTGCCGCCCCAGCGAGCCAACTCCAGAAGTTCGAAAAAGCTCTGGGGAAAGATGAAACGGAGCGCGCTTCACGGTTCCGTTTCGATCACCTTCGCGACGCTTACGTTCTGACCCGGGGTGCGTTGCGGCACCTGCTCAGCAGATATCTGGACTGCGAGCCCTCGGGAATTTGCTTTCGCTATGGAGATGGGGGTAAACCGGAGCTTTGGCCGCCGGCAAATCTGCATTTCAATCTCTCGCATTCCAATGGATTGGCCGTAGTCGCTGTCGCTTCCGAATGCCCGATCGGCATTGATCTCGAATGCCTTCGCCCCCTCGCGGACATGCAGGAGATTGCGGGACGCTATTTTTGTCCCGAAGAGGCTGTTGAGCTTCTCGCCCTTGCTCCACCATTGCAGCAGCGCGCTTTCTTCTCCTGCTGGACGCGGAAAGAGGCATTTATAAAGGCAATCGGTGACGGCCTGGCCTGCCCCTTGGATAGCTTCCGCGTCAGTTTTCTTCCTGATTTGGATGCGCGCTTGATTCACATCAACAATGATGCAGCCGCCGCTGAGAAGTGGATGTTACACGATCTGCCGATCGCTCCTGGATGTGTTGCGGCCCTCGCCTACTCTGCGGCGCGACGGTCGGTATCCATCTTCCATGTTCGTACTCTCGATGAGCTCTTCAGCAAATGATGCGGCAAATCGCACGATAGAATGGGCTGACCGCGGAGTCCGGATGTCCTTTTTGTCAGCCCGTTCCACTCTGGACATCTTTCGCTTTCTTCTGATTACCGCTCTCGCCGGGATTGCTCTTGCCAGCATTGTCCTCACCCTTCGCTGGCCGTTGGTGTGGGACGCGCAGGTCTTCCACTACACGCATTTCCTGATCGACCACGGTTTTGCCCCTTATCGCGACATTCCTGACATCAACATGCCCGGGGTCTATGTCCTCGAGGGTTGGGCGATGCAGCTCTTCGGCGGGAGCGATCTGGGCTGGCGCATCTACGATTTCGCGCTGCTCGCCTCTCTCACGTTGGCCATGATCGCCATCAGCCGGACATACGATTGGCTGGCTGGTCTCTTCGCTGGTGTCACATTTGCGCTGGTGCACGCCAACGACGGCCCGTGGAACTCTGTCGAACGGGACGAGATCATGACTGTTCTGGTCTTCATCGGCTACGCCTTCCTTTTCGAGTCCCTTCGCCGTCGAAAATCCTGGTATCTCCTGGGCTTTGGTTTGAGCCTGGGTGTAGCCACCACCATCAAACCCACCGCCGCACCGCTTGGAATTCTGCTGCTGATCATGGCTGCATGGAGAGTGAGAAAGGAGGGGCGTCCTGCAGGGCCATCTCTCTGGTATGGTCTCTCTGGCGCGCTGATCGCGGTCCTCATATCGCTTGAGTTCCTTGTGCGCCACCATGCGCTCCAGGCATGCATTCAGAACATAAAAACGTACACGCCCTTCTATGCGAGGCTCGACCAAGCTGATATAGCGACGTTGCTCCGATTCATGCCGAAGAAGGTGGAACTGGCAATGCTCCCGTTTGCCTTGGCTGTTACGCTGCGCCAAAAGGGATGGAACGGCTGGGAGCGCGCCGCTCTCTTGCTCGGAGTCCTCTTCGGCGCTTTTTCCTACCTCCAGCAAGCGAAAGGCTACGATTATCACCGATATCCGGTAGCGGCTTTCGTTCTCTTGTGGATGTCCATAGAGCTGGCCCTTGCCATGCGCGAGGCAGGATGGCGCAGATGGATTGGTGCCGCTGGTTTTACGGCAGGACTCCTCGTGGGAGCGCCACCCTATCTTCATCACGTCGCCGAGTTCCAAGCGGACAGCGACTTCGTGCCGCTGCAACAGGATCTTGTATTGCTCGGCACAGAGCGACTGCAGCGCAAAGTCCAATGTATGGATGTGGTTCAGGGATGTTATGCAGCTCTTTACCATCTAAAGCTTGTTCAGAGCAGCGGAATGATCGGCGACATTCTCCTCTTTAGCCCAAGGAAGTCGCCTGCAGTGGATAGCCTTCGCGATTGGTATTGGAACCAGCTCACAAGCAATCCACCTGTCGCGATCGTCGTGACGAACGAATGGTTCGAACACTACCCTAGTTTCAAAAAACTCGAGCAATGGCCACGCTTCTCCCAATACCTGCGCGATCACTATAACCTGGTAATCGAACGAAACGTCTCAGAAGACGTAAATTCCGCTTACCGCTTGCAGCAGACAGATCATGCGTACCGTATCTACCTTCGGAAAGAAATAGCGGTCCGCCCGCCCGGTAAATCCGGCTGATGGCTCATCGCACCTTCGCGATCATTTCGTTGGAGCCGGCTTAATGCCCAGGTACTTGTCATACCAGCCGAACCAGCGTTCGTAACGATCGCGAATAAAGCTGGGTCTGGTAAAGCCGTGAAACTGTCCCGGATAGACGATCAGTTCTGCGGCCACTCCCTCACTCTTCAAAGCCTGATACATTTGCTCTCCGCCCACCAGCGGCACGTTAAAATCCTTGTCCCCACCCATAAAGAGCGTCGGCGTTTTGATCCGTTCGACGTGGAAGAAAGGATAGGAGAGCTTGACGTACCTATCCAGGTGCTTCCATGGCTGGCCCAGTTCGTTGTCGTACTGCAGGATGTATTCATCCACACCATACATGCCGAACACATTTCCGACGCCGGCGCCGCTCGATGCCGCCTTGAAGCGAGTCGTCGTCGCGATCAGATAATCGGTGGAAATGCCGCCATAGCTCCAGCCGCCCACCACCATGCGGTCTGGATCTATCTTGCCGGTGGCTACGGCGGCATCCACTGTGGCGAGCAGATCAGCAACCTCCTTGTCGCCCCAGTCTGCGCTGATCGTTTCGCTATAGGTACGCCCCCTGCCGGCACTGCCTCGGTAGTTCACGTTCAGAACGGCGTATCCATGCGCGGCAAACAACTGCCGGTCCACAGTGAAGCGATGCTCGTCTTGAGCCGCCGGGCCGCCATGAACAAACAGCAGCATCGGCGCTTTCGTTCCGGCCTGATATCCGACCGGCATCGTCAGCAACCCATGTACATCTGTGCCGTCTTTGCTCTTCGCGGAGATGTCTTCGGTAGGCATCAACGTGCGCTGCCCGAGTATCGCGTCATTGTGTGAGGTCAGCTTATGCAGTGTGCTCCCGTCCAGGCTGTGCACTTCCGGATCGCTCGTGTCTGTCGAAAATAGCAATGCAACATGCCCGCCGGCCTGTGATAACCCGCTCGCTGTGCCGATTTCGTCAGTTAATCGCTTCGGCGCGCTCCCGTCCAGCGGGGCTTCTTCCACGTACACCACGCGATCGTCTGTGACCGTCGTCAGTAACGATTTGCCATCTGCCGTGAAGACTGGTGGCCCGACGTTGTTGTCGATGGATGCCGCTTTCAGCTCCGCTGGTCCACCGCGGGCCGGCACCACGGCCAGGCGTCTGCTGCCATAAGCCGTGTAGTGTTCGGAAAGTCCCTGGCGATACGCAATCAGCTTGCTGTCCGGACTCCAGGCCAGCGGAGCATCGTCCATCCCGGGAAACGTCGTCAGTTTGCGCGCCGTGGAACCGGCCTTCGCATCAACAACAAAAATGTCGTCGTTCTCCACGCGATCCGGGTCCGGTTGCGATTGATTGCTCACAAAAGCAATCATGGTCCCGTCAGGCGACCACTCCGCTTCGTGCTCCTCGTATTTGCCTGGGTCGGAGGTCAGCTTCCTCAGCTTCTTCGTCGCGATGTCGAAAAGATAGAGCTGCGCGTGCTTGTCGGTCAGATAGCCTTCGACATCCTGCTTGAAGTGGTAGCGATCGATCACGATCGGCTTGGGCGGCTTCGGCTTCGCATTTTTGTCGTCGTTCTCCGGCTCAGCCTTTTCCCGCAGAGTCAGCAGCAGTTGATTCGAGTCGGGCGACCACCGAAATTCGCTCAGATCCTGCTTCACGTCGGTTACCTGTCGCGCTTCGCCGCCGCGCCGATCGAGCACCCAGACCTGTGTGCCCTTGGCCTTGCCCGGACGCGAAGATGAAAAGGCGAGGAATCGTCCATCCGGACTCCACTGCGGGGAACTCGCGGATTCGGTGCCGTACGTGAGTTGCAGATTGTTCTTGCCGTCCCAGTCCACCATCCACAACTCGGTGACGCTCTTGTCGTCTTCCGTGTCGACGCGCGCGACGGTATAGACGATCTGCTTTCCATCCGGGGAGACCTTGGGATCACCCACGCGAACCAGCTGGTTCAGATCGTCAATTTTCAATCCGGGCTTGGGACCCTCTCCAAGCAGCGAAGACACTCCTAGCAACAAGACAGCAGGGAAAAGCAGGCTGTGGCGCATGCACCGGAGTGTAGCAGGCAGCCGCTTTCTTAACGTCTGGGACAGTTACTATTTTGTGGCTGGATATGCAGCGGAACCGGCGCGGCCCAGCCGGCGCAACTCGTCGCTGAGCACAATGGCTTCGGCCAGCTCCCGCATGGAGCGTCGCTTCTGCCTGCTCTGTTTGCGCAGCGTTGCATAGGCGCTCTCTTCATCGATCTTCAGATCGCGCTGCAGAATGCCCTTTGCCCGATCCACGATCTTGCGCGTCTCCAGCCGGTCACTCAACTCCGCGCTCTCCATCTCAAGGCGAGCCATCTCGATTTCCGCTCCCACCAGGAAGCCAATCGTCGAGAGCAGTTGTATTTCACGCTGCGTATGCTCATGCGACTTCTTGTGCTGGACGTTGATCACGCCTACCAGCTTGCCGCGGCTCAGCAGAGGAACGGAAAGAAATGCTTCGAACCGATCTTCCGGCAGGTCTCGGAACGCCTTGAAGCGTGGATCACCGGCCGCGTTTCTCGCAATCGCAACCGGCTCCCGGTGCTCCGCCACCCATCCGGTAATGCCCTGTCCGAGTTGCATGTCGATGTTGTCAACTAGTTCCGCATGTGGAATCTTTGAAGCCCGCAGCACCAGCTTGTCGGCCTGGAGCACATAGATCAGGCATGCATCGCATCGCACAATCGAAGTGGCGAACTCCACCACCCGATTCAAGACATCGTGCAGCGGATCGGCCGCGGCAATGCGGCTTCCGAGCTCATGCAGGAACTCAAGATGCGGATCTTCAGCGTATTGCCAGGTCGAAGCTTCCTGCGGTGCGTTCATAGATTTCTGCGTCTCCTCTCAGGTTCCAGCTCCCCACTCATGGTGGGTGCCGGGTGAAGACGGGAAGAAAGTGTCTGCACGCGGAGCCAGCCTTCTTTTCCGGTTGCGTTATCCGTACAGTAAGGAATCCTGGCCAATTCAGCAAGCCAACCGCAGAAACAAAGGGGTTGCTGCACCAAATAAGAAGCAGTTACGGAAACGGCTGCTCACCCTTGAGCCAGCGTGTCGTAAAGCTGTTGCCGGTCCTGCGATAGGTCCGTTCGATCAGATCCTTCACCTCCAGCGATTCCCCCAACGTCAACGCCAGCAGGGAAGGGCCGGCGCCGCTGAGACAGACACCGAGCAGCTTAGGGTGCTCCAGTTCTAGAAGGTCCGCAAGTCCCGGCACAATATCCTTGCGATAAGGCTGATGGAGCTTGTCCACCATCGCTTCGCGCAGGCTCTTCGGGTGCTCGCTCTCGAGCGCACATAGCAGCAGAGCCACCCGTTGCATGTTGCTCACCGCATCGCGGAAAGGTATATGCGCCGGTAGCACTTCGCGCGCGCGTACTGTGGTCAAAGCATAATCCGGCGTCAGCACCAGAAGGCGGATTGCAGGCGGCCAAGGCAAACTGACCGCTGTGACAGTGCCATCATCTGACTGACAGCTCACCGTGAGGCCGCCCAGCATCGCCGCGGCCACGTTGTCTGCGTGCCCTTCGAGCGCAGCGGCAACAGCTAGCAGAGGCGTAGGGCCCAGTGAGACACCGCTCACTACCTCGAAAAGCCGCAATCCGGCGACTGTCGCCGCGGCGCTCGAACCAAGTCCGGAGCGCGGCGGGATCTGACTCCGAACTTCCACATGGATAGAAGGCAGAGGCCGCGCGTATTCCTGTCGAAGCTGCGCAAACGCTGCGTGAATCAGGTTTTCGCCCATCGGTTCGCAGCCCACGAACTGGAACGTGACGTCATCCATACCCTCGCGCCGCTCAACCAGCAGGCTCAGATACAGATTTACGGCCACCGCAAGCGTGTCGAATCCAGGTCCCAGGTTCGCAATGGATCCGGGAATATGGATCTCCACCGGCTCTACACCGAGCGGCATCGTTTCGATCGGCAGCGTCTCCTCCTGCATCAGTGCCCCTCTTGCTGGCCCTGGCCGTTTCGTCCCGCGCCGTGCTGCTCCAGAATGTATGCCGTGTCCTTCAGTCCGTGGCCGGTCAACATCGCCACAATCTCTGCATCACGATCGATCACTCCGGAGGCACGCAGCTTTTTCAATCCTGCCAGCGTTGTGGCCGAAGCGGGCTCGCAGCCGATTCCATCGCGGCCAATGGCAGCCTTGGCCTCGCCGATCTCCTCATCCGTCACGTCGATGACCATGCCGCCGGTCGCTTCCACACCATGGAAGGCCTTGCGCCATGAGCGCGGATTGCCGATTCGGATCGCCGTCGCGCGCGTTTCGGGATCGATCGCCCCCAGCACGGCGTCCGGATTTTTCTTGCGCTCGCTCCATAGCCGCGCAAACGGATTCGCGCCCGCGGCCTGCACCACGATCAGCTTTGGCGCCCGTTCGATCAGGCCCCAAGCGAGCAACTCATCGAATGCCTTGCCGAACGAGGCGCTGTTTCCCAGATTCCCCCCGGGCGCAACGAGATAATCCGGCGCGCGCCACCCGCGTTCTTCCATCACCTCGTACATGCAGGTCTTCTGCCCCTCGACGCGGAACGGGTTCACCGAATTGAGAAAGTAGACTTCCTCGGGTGGCAGCGCGAGCAGCGTATTCAGAGCATCGTCAAAGCTCCCATCGACCTCGACAATTTCAGCGCCGAAATCCAGTGCCTGGGCGAGCTTGTTCATCGAGACCTGCCCCGCCGGCAGATACACCCGGCCTATCACACCGGCGCGAGCAGCATAGGCCGCCAAAGACGCCGCCGTATTTCCAGTCGAGGCGCAGGCCACGACCGTTGCGCCGAGATAGCGCGCCTCGGTCATTCCCGTCGTCATGCCCAGATCCTTGAAGCAGCCGGTCGGGTTCCAGCCCAGATGCTTGAAGTGCAGATGCTTCACGCCGGCAAACTCTGCCGCACGCTGCGCCCGTACCATCGGCACATTGCCCTCGCGCAGCGTCACCACGTGCTCGTTGGAGTACTGCGGCAGCGCTTCGCGAAAGCGCCAAACACCGCTCGCGTCTGCAGGTGCGAACGAACGCCGCCGATCCGACCAAAGCGACTTGAGCTGCGGCACATTTATCTTTGGCGCGTCGACCACCACCTCCAGCAGCTCGCCGCAATTGGGGCAGGCCATCACCGGAGTATGCAGCTCAAACGTTGCGCCGCAAGCGGCGCCAATGCAGTGCAGATGGCTCACGCGTGTTTCCTCAGGATCGGCAGGCAGAGCGGCGGCTGTGCAAGGAAGTGCAGCTTGCCAATCTCGGCCAGCGCGGCATCCAGTGCCTCCTGGCTGCAGGGTTCCAGCGTGATGGCGAACGGCAGCGCCTCGCGCGAATGTCCCGGCAATTGGAGCACGGCATCGACGTTAATGGCATAGGTCGCCAGCACCTGCGAGATGGCCGCCAGGATTCCCGGGCGGTCCCGCACCAGGTACCGCGTGTAGTGCGGCATCACGAACTGATTCGACGCGATCATCTTCCTAAGCGGCGGCCCCATGGACTCTGCTGAAGTCGACCCCAGCCGCGCAAGCGCCAACAGATCGCTCACTACTGCAACCGCGGTCGGTCCGCCCCCGGCGCCATTGCCGGAGAAAGTCGTCTCTCCGCCATACCGGCCGGTGCTCACCACAATGTTCTGGGGTCCCACGACGCGCGCATGCGGAAGCGCTCGCTCCACCAGCATTGGCTGTACGGCAATCTGCAGGCCTTCATCCTTCACCTCGGCATGCGAAATCTGCCGGATCGTGCAGCCCAGCTCCGCAGCGTAATGCAAATCCACGGCGGTAATCGGCCGGATCGACCGGCACATCACCGTCTCCAGATCAACGTCCGCACCGAGCGCTACGCGGCTCAGGATCGTGATCTTTGCCCGCGCATCGTAGCCGTCCACGTCCGCACTCGGATCGGCCTCGGCAAAGCCGGCGCGCTGCGCCTCGAGCAGAGCATCGGCAAAGGACAGTCCTGCCGCTTCCATACGCGTCAGGATGTAGTTGCAGGTCCCGTTCAGGATGCCGCTCACGCTGATGAGTTGATCGCCGGCAAGCCCCTCCTGCAATCCGGAAAGCACCGGCACGCCGCCGGCTACCGAGGCGCCGTAGGCCAGGTGCTGGCGGTGGCGGCATGCCAGTTCGCTCAGCTCTACGCCCTGCGCGGCAATCAGAGCTTTATTTGCTGTGACTACAGATTTACCGCTGGCCAGCGCCCGCCGAACCCATGTCCCGGCCGGATCGAGCGCGCCCACCAGTTCCACGAATATGTCGATATCCGAGTCCAGAACCTCGTCGACATTGTCCGTCCAGCGCACCGAGCCGGGGACCCAGTCCACGCGCTTCTCGTCAATACGCCGGTTCAGAATGTAAGCCAGTTCGAACGGTGTGGCCCCGGCCTGTTCCAGCAGGATCCGCGCCACAGCCGACCCGACAGTGCCAAAACCGGCAATCGCCACGCGCAACCGCCGATTCATCTCTTTTTCGATCGCAGCCATTTCCACTCGCACGACAGAAGTAGGTGACCCTTCACCTGTGCCGTGCTTTTGTTGTATCAGGGACCGCCCAGCGGTCCAACCTGTACCCGGCACAAGATCAACCGCAATCTCCTTGCGGATGCCCTATCATTTATGAAAGATGGAGTTGTTCTATTCGGAGACAATTCGTGCTTTAGACCTACCCAGGGATGCTTCCATCCTCGTGGTATGCGGCGGCGAATACGATCGTGACTGTCTCCTGGAGTGCGGCTTCTCGAATGTCACGATATCGAATCTCGATGAGCGCATCAGCGGGAACGAGTTCTTTCCCTTCACATGGTCATTTCAGGATGTGGAAGAGCTCACTTTTCAGGATGGCAGCTTTGATTTCGTTCTGGTGCACGCGGGTTTGCACCACTGCGCGTCGCCTCACCGAGGCTTGACGGAGATGTACCGGGTTGCCCGGAAGGCGATCCTTGCCTTTGAGGCACGCGATAGCCTTCTCATGCGCGTTGCCGTCCGCGCCGGTCGCGTTCCTGTGTACGAAGCCTGTGCTGTGCGCGCTCACAACTTTCGGTACGGAGGCGTCCGCAATACCGCAATCCCCAACTTTATTTACCGTTGGACGGAGCGAGAGATTATTAAAACGATCTCCAGCTACGCTCCGCACGCGCCCCACGCAGTGCGCTTCTTCTATGGCTTACGCGTGCCCGTCGAGCGGATTCCTTTTTTCAATAGCAGACTTCTTAGCCCTCTCGCACTGCTCATCAAGGCTGGAATCCAGACGCTCTTCCGAATCTTCAAAAAGCAGGGAAATGAGTTTGCTATTTATGTGGAGAAGCCTTCAGCCCATATCCTCCACCCATGGATGAAGAGTTCAACCTCGTTCGACGAGACCTATTCCGGTATTTGAATTCTTATTCCGTTACCATCGGATCAGCGAACCACAGGAAATGTGCCGGTTAATTCCACTCGATTCGCTACAATGGAAATAGAGAACTGAAAAAGAAAAGCCACCTTTGCGGTGGCTTTTCTTATTGGTTGCTACTGCAAGTCCAATTCTGAGGCCGCTAACTCCAATCGCTGGACGACTTTACCCGTAAGTCCAATAACAAGACGACTTTAGCCACGGGAGCGCTGCTAAGTCTCGACGTCTCAGCAATTTGCAGCGGTAACCACCGGAACCGGAGGGGGGAGGGTGGGGAGGGTGATCAGAGACCGGAGCGATGCGCGAGCAGTCGCTCCGGCAAAATCAGAAGACCGTGGAACTCGCTCCTAGAAGTGATTCCAGAGGAACTGGTTGTACACATCGTGGTGGTACTGCACTTCAGGCACCTTCACGAACGTCCCCAGCAGTCGCGAACACCGATCTGCGGATGCTTGTTTCAGGTCTGCATAACGTGCCTTGACGTCCTCACCCAGCAGCTTGGTCGTCCAGGGTGCGTTGCGGAAGTCGTCGATCGCTGTGTAGATGTTGTCCGGCAAATAGCGTTCCGCCTGTCGCAGATTCGCGATCTTCGCCTTCGTCCCGTCCAGACCGGTCTTGAAGATTGAGTACAGCACCAGGTACGGATTCGCGTCCGGGCTCACCGAGCGAACCTCGACGCGCATGCTCTTCTCATTGCCGATCGGAACGCGGACCATCGAG
>DASVAI010000003.1:0-8842 GCA_036376445.1 Acidobacteriaceae bacterium | reverse complement strand
TCTGATCAGGAGCCGCGTCGGGGTCATGTATCTGTGACAGATACTTGTCATTGATCTCGTTATTCATGGTGATCATGGTGCGGGCGGTGTTCTTTTCCGGCTTTTCGTCGGAGGCGAAATCGGGGTGATGCATCTGCTCATTGACAACGTGGCAGAAATTGCAATGTACACCGAGCGCCTGGGAGTAGCCGCGCATGATCTTCATGAGCTGCTGCGGCGAGGTGTCTTTGGGCAGCACCTTGAGGTTGACGGGAGTAGGCAGCGCCATGGGGTGATGCGGACCGGCGGCGGGAGGAGCTTGCTGCGCGAGCAGTGTGCATGGGGAAAGAACGGCAGCGAGGGCGAGAATGACGGTTCGACGCATTGCGGGCTCCTGCTTCGAAGAGCTGGAACGGATATGGCAGACATTGTTGCACACGCGCGAGAACGAAGCTGGCTGAGTTCGGCTCACCGGCTTATCGATCCGAATGCACGGTTCGTCGCAGGGGCGGCGCGTATTGCAGCTTTGCGGTTTCCGGTTCCCTGTTTGCAGAGATAGCTTCATGACGTTGGCAGCGGTTGTGGATCGTGCCGACAGTGAACGCTGGTTGAAAATCTGCTTCTGCCGACAGGCAAAGAGAGGGACTTATGATTCGCTCCTTCACAGTATTGGCATTGTGTGGCTGCGCGGCGTTATCAGCAACGGCCGCGGGCACAAAGGGTGATCTGCGGGCGCCGCATACGAAACATGCGCGGGTGTACGTAACGCTGATGAACAAGAGCTCCTGGTTTCGCGATGTGACGATCGACGGGCAGAAGTACACGGTGCTGCCGGGCGAGCTGCTGGCGGTGACCGCGCCGCCGGGGACGACTGTGTATGCAGCAAGCCAGTTCGGGAGATATCACAAAGGCGATGCATTTCTGACGCTAACGCCGCCGATGGATCATCTGCGCGTCGCGTTGAACTGATTCCCAAAGGAACCTCGGTTGCGAGGGGGCAGGCTCCATGCGGGCCTGCCTATTTGTTTTTGCCTGGCCGCGGTTGGTGACGAAATCGCGGCCATGAAACACGATCATGCGAGTTCGCGGTTCGGCCACGCTGACGACCTATAGAATCATGGGATGGAGCAGTGCGCGAAAGTGGACCTGGTGGGGGTGGGGCTGAATGCCACCGACACAACAATTCAGTTGGCGGAGTTTCCGGAGTGCGGGTCGAAGGTGGAGTATGACTCCGAGCGGGTGACGCCCGGGGGGCAGGTTGCTTCCACGGTGGTGGCGTGCCAGACGTGGGGACTGAGCACTCGCTATGTGGGCAAGCTGGGAGATGACGATGCGGCGCGGCTGCATGCGCGGGAGTTTGCGCGCACGGGTGTGGAAGCGCAACTGGTGTATGCGGCGGGAGCGGCGAGCGCGCGGTCGCTGATCATGGTGGACCGGCGCGGGGAGCGCACCGTGATGTGCCGGCGGGATGAGCGCGTGGTGCTGCAGCCGACAGAGCTGAAACGCGAGTGGATTGCGAATGCGCGGGCGCTGCATGTGGATGGACACGACACGGCAGCGGCACTACGCGCGGCGACTTGGGCGCGCGAAGCGGGCGTGCCAGTGGTGGCTGACCTGGATGAGATTTATCCCGGCGTCGATGCCTTGATCGAGAAGATCGACTACCTGATTGTGAGCCGAGACTTTCCGTGCCGCCTGACGGGCGAGGCGAGCCTGCGGCCGGCGTTGAAAGAGATACAGGCGCGCTATGGATGCATCCTGACGGCAGCCACGTTGGGTCCGGATGGCGTGCTGGCGTGGGATGGCGCGAGCTTTCATCATGCAGCGGCATACCGCGTGCACGTAGTGGATACGACGGGTGCGGGAGATATTTTTCATGCGGGATTTATTTATGGGTTGCTGCAGGCGTGGGAGCTGGAGCGGCAGTTGGATTTTTCCTGCGCGGCGGCGGCCTTGAACTGTATGCACGAAGGCGCGCGCGGCGGCATACGCGCAGTTGAGGCCGTGGAGGCGCTGATGGCGACGACACCGCGGTATGAGGCGATCGAAGACTCGTCGATCCCGATGGCAATTTCTGCTGATGATGTTGCGTAACTATTGTTGAGAGATTTATGGCCGGACTGATTGATGCAATCGATGTGAAGCGGAAGATGACATTCGAGTATGAGAATGCTCCTTATTACTGCATGGAGTCGGAGATATCGACACCGACGGCGCGGGGCGGGCAGACGCTGGTGCGGCTGCGCATGCGGAACCTGCTGACGAGGGCGGTCTTCGAAAAGACATTCAAGGCGGGAGAGAAGTTTCGCGAGCCGGACCTGGAGACGGTGGAGGCTTCGTATCTCTACAGCGATGGCGACGGCTCTTACTTCCTGAACCAGGAGAGCTTTGAGACGCTGGCGCTGAGCGAGGAGATGGTGAAGGACGCGCTCGATCTGCTGGTGGAAGGCACGATCGTGAAGGTGGATATCTACAATGGGAACCCGATTGGGCTGGAGCTGCCGACCCAGGTGGAGCTGACGGTGAGTTATACGGAGCCGGGCGTGCGCGGAGATACAGCGGCCGGAAGCGTGACCAAGCCGGCGCGACTGGAGACGGGCGCCGAGGTGCGGGTGCCTTTCTATATCAAGGAGGGCGAAAAGATTAAGGTGGCGACGGAAACACGGGAGTTTGCCGGGCGCGCCTAAATAGCGCGCCTAGATAAGGGCACTTAGATAAGGGCTGCTGATTTCAGGCAGCCCTTATCCTTCATCCAATTCTGTTCAGAAATGGAAGCCAACTTCCGCCGTAAGTGCGCGCGGCGTGACGTAGTGCGTTCCGCTGAAGGTGGAGAGGAAGTTATAGAGCGCCGTCTTGTTGGCGAGGTTTACGCCGGTAAGACGCAGGCTCCACTTATATTTGTCGCCGTTGAACAGGTTATCTTCGCCGATCGAGGCATCGAACAGATTGCGAGCAGCGATGCGTGGCGGGTTCTTATCGTCGTTCTCGGTGTTTGTAGCCGGAATGCTCACGAGATTCGAGGTGAGTCCGGTAGCGGAACAGAGAGCCGGCAGCGCCTGGGTCGGGGTCGCCTTTACGCCGTCGCATGCGAGACCGGCCTGGAACTCCTGATCCGCAGTCAGACCTGTGGCGGCGAGGTCGATTGCCGGAGTGCCATCGGGAAGAACGGACGCGCCGCACGGACTATTCGGGTCTCCGGTGTTGTTGTAGCAGGGGACGGAGCCGGCGGTGAGGCCACTGTCATAACGCCAATTGAAGCCGATCCAGGGGCCGCGCTTGAAGGGCACCTGATATTGGATGTGGGTGGTCTGGTTGAACCTCTCGTCGTGATCGATGCGGAAGGGAAAGCCGCTCTGCCCCACGGTGGCGCCCGCGCCGGCACTTTGCGGCGGGAAGAAGCGCGCGGCCACGGATGACATCACGACAAATGCGGAGAAGTTGTGGATGGTTGGAACATCCGCACGAATGGCAAAACCTGGGATCTTCGAGTTATGCCAGTCGATGAGGAAAGTGATTGGGGTATTTCCGAGCACGCTGAAGTCGAAGGCGTTGTGCGTGTACTTCCAGATGTATTCGGCGCTGACGACTGCGTACTTGCCGAAGGCCTGCTGGAAGCCTGCGTGAAATTCGTTGCGGTACCCTGGCTGGAGAGTTCCCGATACACCCGGCGTACATGCGAGCAGCGGCGCGAGGACATCATTCGTGCAACCCTGACTGGACAGAACGAGGTTTTCGTTGAAAGGTGTCTCCAACGTTCTGGCATAGGAAACGCGAAGAACCGTATTGGTCTGCTTGAGGTTGTATGCGACGCCGAGCCGGGGTTCGGCCTGACGGGCGACGGTGAGGCCGTTATAAAGGTCACCGCGAATGCCGAGACGGAAGAGCCAGTTGCCGGCCTTGAGCTCGTCCTGGATGTAGAGAGCGAGCTCCTTGACGTCGGTGTGACCGAAGTAGTTGTAGAGCGAGCCGGCGCGTGTGAGGTCGTACGGCAACAACAATGGGTCGAAGGTGCCGCCCACGGACGGATCATTGGAAACAACGCCAGCGACGGCGCACTGAGCGGGATTCGTGAATCCCGGCAGCGGATTTCCGCTCGAGTCCACGCACGGTGAATTGAAGGTGGAGTTTACGAGTCCGAGGTGATCGTATTCACGGAGGATGGTCTGTTGATAGACCACGCCGCCCTTGATGTTGTTGTTTCCTTTTTGGACTGTGAGGTCGGCGTGAGCGCCTGCGTTCAAAAGAGAGCGGGTTTGCGCGATGGACTGATCTTGCGTGCCAACGTCGGCAAGCGGATTGCCGCTCGGATAATAGTTGTATGCATCTTTCCGAACATAAGGACCAAAGTTGAAGACGGCGTTGGTCCCGACAGTTCGCGTGTAGGTGGGCGCTATGTCGAAGGTCTCGATCTTGGAGCGCTGGTCTGTATCGCCGATGGGACCGAATACCGGGCTTGGTCCGGTACCCCCGCTGATGACGTTTGAGATGTTGGTGTTGTCGTAGGAGTTCGGCGTCTGAAACCAGGAGCGGGAATAGTTCAGATTGAAATGAAGTGAATCTTCCGGTGTGAATTGATAGTCGATGCGATCGAAGAGGTTTTGCTCGTTGCCCTTCGAATGAAAGACGACGAACCCCGGCGGGTCGAGAAAGCGACCGGTGTTGAGGCCATCGAACTCAAAGAAGTTGCCCCAGTTTTGTCCGCCGTAGCCGAGATCGAAGGAGCCTGTTGCGGAGCCGAAGGTGCCGTACGAGGTCGTGATATTGCCCACCGGCTTCGTGAGTCCCTGTCCGGAGCGGGTGGTGACATTGATGACGAGGCTGGTTTTCCCACCGTATTCGGCAGGAGGGGCGCCGGAGATGACTTCGAGCGACTGCACTGAATTCGAAGGAATCTGGTTGGAGAATACCTTGCTCTGCTGGTCGGTGATGGGCTGGCCATCGATGGAGAATGAGTTGGATGCGTGATCTCCCAGACCGTGGAAGAGTCCATTGGAGTCGGCGGCCACGCCAGGCGAGGCGAGGGTGACCAGTGAGCTCAGGGATGAGGATTGGCTCTCGAGAGGGAGTCTGTCGGTCAGCCCGCGGTCCACGTCAGTATGGAAGGTGGGATCGTTCTCAACGAGGTCCTCGCCGCCTTCGACGGTGACCGTGCTGGAAGCCGCACTTACCTTGAGGGCCACTTTAAGATTCACCGCCACGACGGAGGTGACATCGACGTCCTGGACAAAGTCGCCAAAGCCGCTCATCACCGCGCTCAGGTGATAGGGGTTGAACGGCACATTCGGGAAGCGAAATTGCCCGGAACTATCGGTAACCGCCGTTCGGGAGTACTGGCTCACCGGATTGAGTATGGAAACCGTGGCGCCGGAAATGACGGCTCCGGAGGGATCGGTGACTACGCCAGTGATCGTGCCGGAATTCGATTGGGCTTGTATAGAGGAAAAGGCTGCGAAAAAGAGAATGGCGAAGAGGAAATAAAAAATGCTGCGCGCATAGGTGCGCATGGGGCCTCCTGGAATAAATCGCTGATTTTTTGTGGGGCGCTGCTAGGCGATGGCAGCGCGATCAGGCGGAGGTCTATTCCAGTGGCAGTAAGAGAAGGGGTGATCGGGATAGACAGGTTCGATGGAGAGTACTACGCGAGTCGTGGGTACGGGAGCCAGATGGGCGTGGCTGGGACTGGATGGCTGCACGATATGAGGCGCGGTGTGGCATATGGTGCAGTCCGCATGAGCCAAGCCATCGGGATGGAAATGAACTTGCTGGAGTGTGGTGCCGAAGAGAAAGAGGAGGACACAGACGAGGCCAGGCAACAGGAGTCTGCGCTTTTCCGGCGTCCGAATCTGGTTTATCCCCTCCATTAACAGAGAGTACTACACTCCGCCGCCATTGCGCAGCGATTGCCATTTACTGCTGCATGGACGCGGGTTTGCGCATCCCTACGTGGCGCATTACTGAACACCTTACCTGAGTACAACTGACAGACGACGGAACGCTTCTGAACTGGAGTGGTTGAGGACAGACCGCCACAGGGACGGGATATCGGCAGTTTCTATCTTTCATGGAGATCCGTGTAACTACGATCCGGTGGATCGCGTGCGCAGTCCTGGCTGCCGGCTGGATGAACTCCGCGCGGGCACAGACGGCAGACGTGGATAGATTGCCGGATGCTCCGGATGCGGCCTCTCTTGCTACGGCAAACGCGGAGGTTGTGCCCGAGTTGTTCTCTTCCTCGCTTGCCCCTTCCGCTCCCGCTGCGCATTCCGCGCAGGGTTCGCAGGTTACACTGCGCGACTGTCCTTATGACAAAACACATGCACGGATCTGTCGTGTGCATTGGGGCCAGCTTGTGATTTCCACCGTGGTCTTCAATGCATTCCAGAATGCGGGAAATTCGTACACCGGCTACTGGTACCGGTACGAAACAACGCATGGCAAATGGTGGGACCGCTACGTTAATTCAGTGGAGGGGTGGCGGTGGGACGTGTGGGATGATAACAATCCATTTCTCGATAAGTACATCGCTCATCCGCTGATGGGATCGATTACGGACTATCTCTGGATACAAAACGATCCCAAGTCAATGACGCTGGAGCAGTCGAACACGTGGCCGTACTGGCGGCGGACGCTGCGGGCGCTGGGCTTCACGACCTTTTACAGCTTTGAGTGGAAGATGGGGCCGTTAGGCGAAGCAGGAGTCGGTCACAATGGCGATCACTATTTTTCTGATGAAAAAGGCCATGTCTACACCAATGAGACGGGCTGGGTGGAGCTGGTGACGACGCCCGTGGGGGGCATGTTGTGGACATTTGCTGAAGACGCGCTGGATAAGCATGTGATGCGACGGCTGGAAGGAGTGAGCCGAAATCCGGTGGTGCTGACGGCGGACCAATTGCTAACGCCGACAAAGGGGACGGCCAATATTCTGCGCTTCCGGCCGCCGTGGTACCGGGACTCACGGAGGGTGAAGGCGAACTCGTTCTTCAGCGATCCGCCTTCGCCCGAGGATGAAGAACTGGGATCTGCGACAGCGACGACAGCCGCGGCAGATCGAGAGGCACCCGCAGAAATGGGCACAGATGGCGCGGCGACGATTGCGCCAACGCTACGGACGAGCTATCTGCCGGTGTATCCGCGACCGGGCGGCGTGCATGAATTCGGAGCGTGGTGGGGATTGTCGCTGATCAGCGGGCACCTGTGGGGCGAGGTGGGCGATGTGAAGTACATGCCGATCGACGTGCGCTACTCCTATGAGTTTGCGCGCTGGGATCGCTGGACGCTGCGCTATTCCCCGGAAATAACAGCGCTGGCGATGCTTGACGAGCCGGTGCCGGGAGTGAAGGACCGGTTTTCGCAACGCAAGCGCACGTATGGCAGCGGCTTGAGTCCGTTCGGCTTCCAGGCGGATTTCTTTCCTGCAAAACGAGTGCAGCCATTCCTCAGCACGAATGGCGGGGCCATCTATTTTATGGACCGGGTGCTGTCGCCCCAGGGCTCGCAATTCATGTACACGATCGATTTCGGCGGGGGCATCAATATTTTTCGTAAGGCGCGGCAGGCAGTGTCCATCGGCTACCGGTACCAGCATCTTTCGAACGACAATATCAGCCTGCATAATCCCGGGACTGACGCGAATACGTTCTATGTCTCGGTATCGCGGTTCCGTACAAAGGGATACCGCTAGAGCGGGTTGACGCGCTGCCGGCATCTCACTATCGAGAAAGGAGACTGCCATGAGCACGAAGGATGATCAGAATAAGAAGCGCACCGTGATTACGCCTGCAGAGACGAGAAGGCAGGAAGAGACTGGACGCGAAGACCCGACGAAACCTGAAGACGTAGGCAGCGCAAAAGAAACCAGCACGGTACGCGGAAAGCATGAGCCGCAATCGGTGCGGCGTTCCGCGTAAAGGAGCCGGATACCACAAGATGAGCCCCAGGCACGAGGTTGGAGCAAAGACCGGCAGCGCAGCCGTGAAGCTGCAGACTAAAACCCGGACGCAGCCGCCGGAGGCGCAGGCGCGAACGACAAACGATCGATTCGGCCGGCTCTCCGCGGCGGCTTCCGCGTGGCTGGGATCGAAGTGGGCATTCGCCGGGGCGATTCTGGCGATTGTGATCTGGGCAGCGTGTGGCCCGGCGTTTCATTATTCCAATACGTGGCAACTGGTGATCAATACCGGAACTACTATTGTGACGTTTCTGATGGTGTTCCTGATCCAGAACACGCAAAACCGCGACGCGCGCGCCATTCACCTGAAGCTGAACGAACTGATTCGCGCGATGGACAAGGCGGGCGACCAGATGATCGACATTGAAAGCCTGAGCGACCTGGAACTGGATAAGTTACAGGCGCGCTACGAGGCGATCCGCGCGGCTTGCCTGGCCAGGGAGAAGCGACAAACTCCGAGTGGCGCAGAACCGCGTTGACCATGCAGTTCTACTCTTCCTGATTCTTCTTCGGTTACACGAATGTAGTGCTGTGTTCGGCGGGCGCGGAGACCGACGCCCGACGAAGAAGTCCGCGCGAAGGCGATGTGGAGAGGAGTGAGGAGGACATGCCGGCTGACAGAAAGCGGTTGCTCCATTCCTTTATCACTTTTTTTGCTTTGCCATGACAGGATTCTGACAATTGGAGTTGCACTACTACTGGTTCAGTGGACGATGCATATCTAACTTTTGGAATGAGTTGCCTCTTTCAGTTGCATGCTCACTAAATCGGCCTTGGCCCAAAAGCCTTGACTGCATCCGCCGTTGGTATATTGTTGCGGACGATGGAACTGGGAGACCGTGCATGTGTGACTTAAGGCCAAGTTCAAGATAAGCTGCCGCTTTCCCCGGCGCGGCGGCCGAGTGGATGCTG
>DASVAI010000487.1:0-3562 GCA_036376445.1 Acidobacteriaceae bacterium | reverse complement strand
GCGAAACTTGTTGTTCGGATTGTGCTTCGACAGCACCTTCGTAATCGCCGCCGTCAACGTCGTCTTCCCGTGATCAATGTGACCTATCGTACCCACGTTCACATGCGGCTTCGAACGGTCAAACTTCTCCTTCGCCATTGCTCGATCCTCTCTCGTTACTCACTCGAAAATTGCTGACTGCACAGCCCAAACTCAGTAGTAGGCGTAGACCTTGAGGTGCCGGGCCCGAAGCTCCGGCGCTACCTGTTCGACGGCCCTCAGGTACTGCTCGCGAATCTGACCGCGGTCCAGATTGCCGAGCTTGCTGTAAGCCGGGACAGCATCCTGGCCCAACAGGCCCCTGTTCAAAATGGACTCGAAGTCGCGCACGCGCAGGCGCTCGGACGCGACCCGCTTCAGGAAGCGGTCGGCCGCCGCCGGGGCGAATGCCGCCTGAATCGCTGCATGCACCACTTCGTACGAAGGACCATTCTCAACTTCCAGTACCGGCTTCTCAAACATTGCTCAACACCGCTTCGCAGTTCCTTTTCAAATCTGCCTGCACCTGGAGCGGGAGACGGGAATCGAACCCGCGACCAACAGCTTGGAAGGCTGTGACTCTACCACTGAGTTACTCCCGCCCTGTAACCACTCGGCCGGTCCGCCGGCTCAAAACTCTGGAGCTGATGACCGGGATTGAACCGGTGACCTCTCCCTTACCAAGGGAGTGCTCTACCAACTGAGCTACATCAGCCCTTCCAACAACCGACGCGCTTCTCATCCTACCGCGCTTCGGTATCGGCCCCACTATCCTGCGGTGACCGGCGCCATCCCAAAATAACGCGCAGCGCCAGACCGCCTACAACGACAAATACCAGCGTACGGAACTTGCCCGGCTCCATAGTCTGCCAGGCGAGCACGGCTACCGCTGCAAACAGTGCGAGCGCTACCGCGGTCTTCTGGTTGAAGCTCAAAGTGCGGGAGCCTTCGCCCTGTTCCGTCACGCTGCCAACTTCTGGTGCACAGGGGAGGATTCGAACCTCCGTAGCTCGCAAGGAGCGGCAGATTTACAGTCTGCTGCCATTAACCGCTCGGCCACCTGTGCACTGTTCCGATCCCCCGTTCGGCGATCCTAGACGCATCTCCGGGCCACGCAACGCTTCGCCAAAAAACTTGGGAAGACGAGGGGAAAGAGGAGACAGCGGAAGGGATGTCGCGGAAACGAAGTACCGGAGTCCTTACAATGTCTGACGGTCCTTGTCGCGAGGACTGGAGCTGGCGAAGGGACTTGAACCCCCGACCCTCTGATTACAAATCAGATGCTCTACCAGCTGAGCTACGCCAGCCCGCACCGCCTGTACCCGGCGCGCACTGCTGCGAGCCCCGGGAGCGACCGTTCAATCGAAAGAGTAGCATAGCCCGGATGCGGTCGCAACGCGCGGAGCGTGTTAGTTCATCCGCCGCGCGGTGAATCGATACTCGCCCGCCGTGACGACGCAGCGAACGCGGTTTCCGGTAGCCTGCAGCGCACTGGCGCCGGACGCGGACGCTGGTTCCCGGCCGTTCACCTGAACGGTCCGGTTGTAGCTCGGAGGCAAAACAATCGTTGCTTGTACGCTCGCGGGAATGCGTACGGTGAGCGAGAATGTCTCCCCTTCCCGTGTCCAGTTGCTGGTGACTTCACCAAGCGCGGAGTGATAGCTGGCCTTGACACTCGCCACGTCGCCGACTGGCGCAGGCTCTATTTGGATCTGTCGGGGCGGCTTCTGGCTCATGTCCACGTGAATGCCGGCAAGCCCGCGGTAGAACCACTCCTCTGCATGGCCGAGCATGAAGTGGTTCTGGGAGGAATTGGGGTCGCTGTCCCAGGCCTCAGTCAGTGTGGTGGCGCCGTGGGCGAGCTGATCGCCATAGCTCGGCTTGTCCATTCGCATGAGCATGTCGTAGAGCACATCGGAACGGCCGTTATCAGTAAGAGCGCGGACGACATAGTGGAAGCCGACATCGCCGGCAGTAACGTGATTGTTGTGTTTGCGGATATCGGAAACGAGATTGGCGAGGACACCAGCGCGATGTTCTTCCGGCACCAGGCCGACGACCAGCGGCATGGCATTCGCGGTCTGACTCCCGGTGTCGTACTGCTTCATATCGGGGTGGAAAAGATGCGCGTTGAAGGCCGATTTCACTGCGTCCGCCTGATCGCGATATCGAGCGGCGTCTGCCGGTTCGCCGAGCAGACCGGCGATCCGCACGAGTGTCGTGAGGTCCTGATAGTAGATGGCGGTGGCAGTGAGGCCTTTGCTGGTGAGTTGTGATTCGCCGGGCGGGTTGGGACCGATGTCGTACCAATCGCCGAGGCCATAGGTAAGCATGTGGTCGCGAGAGCGGGAGTCGAGATAGGCTGCGTAGCGCTGCATGGATTTGTAATGCGCGCGCAGCGGCGCGAGATCGCCATAGAACTGGTAGGCCACCCACGGAGTGAGGATGACGGCGCTGCCCCACTCGGGAGAATCGCGAAAGCCTGCTTCAAAGACGGTGTATTCCGGTGCGATGTCCGGCACCATGCCGTCGGCCAGTTGAGCATCGCTCATATCGTCCGACATCTTGGCGTAGAGCGCGGCGAGGTTGTAGTTGAACATCAGCGAGGCGGCGTTGAGATGCGTCTGCTCGAGCCAGCCAAGCTTTTCGCGATGCGGGCAGTCGGTGAGTACGCTCACCATGTTGCTGAGGATTGCGTTATTGATGAGCGCATGGATGCGATTCAGCAGCGTGTTCGATGAGCGGAAATGACCGTCGACAGCAACGTCATCGTGGATCGATTGGCCCTCCAGGCTGTCGATCTCGGGATTCCCTTTGCGCTCCACCTGGACGTCGCGGAAACCGTAGTAGCTGAAGCGCGGCCGCCAACGTTCCGTGCCTTGGCTGCGCAGCGTGTAGGTGAAGGAGGTCTGCGCGTCTGGAGATCCGCCGGCACTTCGCTGCGTGACCAGCCCGTTGCTGTCGAGAAGTTCGCCGGGCAGGAGCTTGATCTGGTCGCCGCGATGACCGTGAACCGTGATCTCCGGCCAGCCGGCGAAGTTCTGACCCAGGTCGTAGACCACAATGCCGGGACGTGGGTGTGTGATGTGCTGCGGATGGTAGTGATCAAAGACTTTGGCGGGCGGTATGCGCTCGGGCACGAGCTGCCCGCCGGGACCATTTACGACGGCTGCGGGTTGCCACCCTGCATCGTGAAATGCGGGCATGTCCCAGCCAGGCTGTTCGCGGCGCGCGTCGTAGTCTTCGCCACCATAGGTGGAGGAGAACACGATCGGTCCAGGCGCGGTTTCCCATTGGGCGTCAGTTACGACGCGCTGCTCGCTGCCGTCGCTGTATCGAAGATCAATCTCCGCGATCAATTTGGGGAGCCCGAAGGAGCCGGTGAACTTGGTATAGCGCCCGGGCGTCTTTTCGACGTTGTACATTCCGTTGCCGAGCAGTACGCCGATGGCATTGCTGCCGGGGTGCAGAAGACGAGTGATGTCGTATGTGTCGTAGAAAACGCGCTTGCGATAGTCGGTCCAGCCCGGAGTAAGAACAGCGG
>DASVAI010000483.1:0-4992 GCA_036376445.1 Acidobacteriaceae bacterium | reverse complement strand
ACCACGGTGGCCCAGCGCAGCTTCAGTTGCATCTCCGCATCATCGGCTGTGGCATGCAGCGGACGAACCTCAAAGCCCTCCTGCTTAGCATAGGTGCGAAGGCTCAAGTACGTGCCATTGACATCGCGGATGAATTCCTGTTCGCTGAACTCGCCGTTGTTCGCCAGTCTGGAATAAGCGCTCCCCCAATGCCTCTGGCCGATCTCGCGGGCCAGGTTCTCCACCGCCGCGCGGGCGGACGTGGAGGGCCGAAGAAAACCGGTAGTTCCCGCATCGGCAAGCGCGGCCGCGGATTGGTTCGGGTGCACGATGCTGAATAGGATCAGAGCGGCCGTTATCAGGAAAATGGCGACAGCAAGCAAGCGTCCGCGTCTCATATCGCCAGCCTCCCCGGCTCCAGCTCTTCCGCCGCGACTTGTTCTTCTTGCTGGTCGCCCGGCAGGCGGAGATGCTCTGCTGGAATCGACAGCACCAGCAGGGCAAACAGGCTGCTGCCGAACGGCAGCGTGCCCCACATAATCCCCTGCCAGCGTGGCGGCTCTAGCGCTGTATTCAGCGGCACGGCCGGCGGAGTACCGTCTTTGCTCCAGATTGTGATCGTCTTGTCCTCCAGCGTGTCCACCTTGCGGTAGCCCACAAACGTGAGCAGCGGGTCATAGTACGGGTCGTGCACCAGCACCCACTTCAGTCCATAATGATCCGCGTGGTCGAGCATGGCGCGCAAAGCCTCGAGACCCGAATTGCCGAAGAATTTCGAGTTGGTCAGCGCCGCTCCGCCGTGGTGAGTCAGCTCAGGCAGCGTGCGGCCGGAGTTCCACTCACCGTCCACGCTGTCCGCCGTGGTGAGGGTGGCCAACTCCGAGATGCGACTGCCAAACCCAAGCGTCACGTATCGGTACTGGTCATGGCCATCGCGGCTCAACCACTGCGCGGCGGAATCGACCTTGAAATTGGAAGCATCCGCCGGCCGGTAGATGATCCAGGCCGCCGCCACGCCGCAAGTGAGCGCGCCCAGGATTGTCAATACGGCTACGGCCTTCATGCGGAACCGGTCGACCAGTTCGGAGGCAAGCAGCCCGACAAACGGCAACGCCAGCAGAGTCGCCCAATAGCTGAAGCGCTCCATGGTCAGCACTTCATATGCCCGTCCCAGCAGCAGTCTTCCCACGGGGGTCGTCCCGCCTATGCCGATCAGAAACGCAACCCAGAAGCCGAAGAGCAGCGGACGCAGCCGCACCACAGCCGCTCCACGGATCAGGATGAACGGCAGTACCAGAATCATCGCGCCATACGGAACCACGAAATAGTTCAGGCCCAGCCACGGGCTCAGGATGTAGTTGGCGCGGCTGGCGTGCGGAATCGGAACCTGTGTCACTGGATTGTGGATCAGTGCGATCCAGAAGGGAAGCAGCACAATCGCGATGGCAATGCCCACCGTGACGCCGATCGCGATCGTCCGGCTCACGAAACCGGGAGTCGACATCGACTCGCCTTGGTTGCGATCCATGTAAGCCAGCGCAAGCACTGGAATTGCAAACAGCAAGGAGCCAAACAGAAGGGTCGCGTGATGCGCCGCGGCAGCTGCCGTAAACAGGGCCGCACCCTTCAGGAATGAGCGCCACTTTCCGTAGCGTACCCACTCGAAGAGATACGGCAGTGCGTTCAGGTAAATGGGTGCTGCCGAGGTCGTCGAAAGCTGTCCGGCAGAGTAGACGAGAAAGCTTTCCGCACCCAAAAAGACGCTGGCGAGCGAAGCGAACGACGCCGCTCGTTCATCCACCCATAGCCGCGCAAACCGGTAAACACCCACGGCCAACAGCAAGATGGCCGTAAACTGCACCGCCATGTATGCCATTTCCAGGCCAAACGCGTGCGAAAGCACGGCCACCCACTGTTGCGGCAGTGGTGGATAGGTCGTCTGCGAGAAACCCGCGTACCACTTCACATTCCACGGATCGAACCAGTGGTGAAGATAATGTGAGGCGAAGAAAATGTGAAACGTCGCATCATAAGAATGCAGCGGCAGCTTTGCGAGCAGAAGTGGCACGTGCACGATCGCGGCCGTCAGCAGAATGAAACTCAGCGGGATCGGCCGCTTTGACACGACGGAATCAACTCTGTCCAAAAGTCCCTCTCGTCAGGCGTTCAAAAGCCCTGAATAGGTCAATATAATTCAGTGGATGCGTTCAGCCCGGCATTCCCGCACAGAAATGGATGCAGATCCATTACCTTTGCATGTCATTGGATTACCGATGCGTGCACTCGCGTTATCCGGTATTGGCAACCGTTTACTGCATTCGTAATTCCTACCTGCCTTGTGTGCAATCCAGTTATGCCCAGAATCTTCGCATTACCTTCGCATGCACTCGCGGCACAAATCCGCAAACCGCGATGACCCCTCGTGAGCTTTCGGGGCTTTATCATTGAAGTTTCGAAGCTCCTTAAACTGCTGACATTTGCCGGTGACTTGTTGATCACTAGACTTGCATCTTTGAAGATTGGCTATTTCTTGCCCGTTGTCTTCGCCGTTTGCTCTTCCCTGCAAGCCCAGACGTACGAGGTGGCGCCGAGTGGCGCCGCGAAACCGCAGGCCCAGGGCAAGCAATCCAAGTCCAGCCAGTCCAAATCCAGCCAATCCCCCGCCCAGAGTGGATCTCTCGGCTGGGGCTCGAACATCCAGGATGCTCGCTTGGCCCGCGCCGCGGAACTGGCCCTGAAACAGGGCAAGCATGCCGAGGCCATGCAGCTTGCTCAGCGCGCTGCCCAGTCAGCGCCGAACGATGCGCAACTCTGGATTCTGCTCGGTTATACTGCACGCCTTAATCACAACTATGGACTCTCGGTCGATGCTTACAGCCACGGTCTTCGGCTGAAGCCCTCGTCGGTCGATGGCATGTCCGGCCTGGCGCAGACATACGCCGTCATGGGCAAGAATGACGATGCGACCCGCCTGCTCCGGCAGGTGATCGCCGCCGACCCGAAGCGTACCGACGACTCCATCCTGCTGGGCGAAATGCTCCTGCGATCCGGCGATGCCAACGGCGCGCTCGGTTACTTCCGCCGGGCGGAGCAGGTCAAACCGGCAACGCGGTCCGAGGTGCTCATGGCGCTCGCCTATCAGCGCCTGAAACAATTTGATCAGGCAAACCGATACCTCGAAATGGCGCGGCACCGTTCCCCGGACAATCCCGAAGTGCAGCGCTCGCTGGCAGGTTTCTTCCTCGAAACCGGAAGCTATCAGGAAGCGATCAACGCTCTGAAGGCGATTCGCAAGCCCCGCCCGGACGTGCTGGCGGAGTTGGGCTATGCCTATCAGCTCACCGGCAATCTGCAGGAATCGGCCCGCTATTACACACAAGCCGCCAATGCCGTGCCGAAGGACATGGGCCTGCAGTTATCGGCAGCTCAAGCCAATGTTTCGCTCGGCTCCATCGACAAAGCCAATGCATTCCTTGAACGTGCTGCCCGGCTCGATCCTCAGTACTACCGCCTGCACGCTATTCGTGGACAGATTGCGCGCCTCGAGGAGCGGGACGATGATGCAGTCAACGAATATCAGCAGGTCCTGGCGCATCTGCCGGAGAGTCCTTCCGAAGGCCCTCTGTTCGGCATTCAGGTCCACCTGAATCTGATGGAGCTCTATCAGAGTTTGAAGCAGTCCGACGCTTCGCGGGAACAGCTTGATATTGCGCAGAAACAAATCAGCGCCCTCAACGAGCAGGGCCCTGACAGATTGCCCTTTCTGCGTCTCAGAGCATCCATCAAAATGCGCCTCAACGATCTTGATGGTGCGGGGAGCGATCTGAAGGAAGCACTGGCGATCAATCCGAAGGACACGGGCGCTCTTCAGCTCGACGGGGACCTTCTGATGAAGCGCGGGCGCACCGAAGAGGCCATCAATGTGTATCGCCAGATTCTCGGCGTCGACCCCAAGAACCGTTTCGCCCTCATCTCGCTCGGATATGCATCCCGAACCGCAGGGCGCGATCAGGATGCGGAAAAATATTTCCGTCAGCTCGCCGAAGTCGACCCGAAACTCTATATCCCCTACGCTGCACTGGGCGACTTGTATACGTCACGCCACGAATATGCCAAAGCGGAGACCAATTACAACAAAGCCTACCGCCTCTCTCCGAAGAACGCCCTGGTGGTCGCCGGCGGCATAAACGCCGCGATTGAAGCGCATAAGCTGGATGTGGCCGGAACGTGGGTGGGCCGCGCCACCCCGCCTATGCAGCAGGAACCGCAGATCCTGCGCGAGGAAGAGCGCTACTACAGCTTCAAAGGCGAGTATCAGAAATCGGCAGATATCGGCGAAGAGGTCATTACTATGCTGCCGAAGGACCGCGATGTGGTGGTTTACCTCGGCTACGATCTCCTCAATCTTCGGCGTTACGACGAGCTGCTCAAGCTCACTTCCGAATACAGCGACGTTCTGGCGAAGGAGCCTGACCTGCCGCTGCTCGCCGGTTATGTTCACAAGCACAACGGCCAACTGGATGAGGCTCGAGCCGACTTCACCAAGGCACTCGACCGCGATCCCAACGTAGTCACGGCCTATGTAAACCGCGGATACGTCCTGCACGATCTTCGCGAATCGAAGGCCTCGGCGGCAGACTTCGAAGCTGCACTAAAGCGCGATCCGGACAATGGCGAAGCGCATCTGGGACTCGCGTACGCCAACCTCGACCTTCGTCACTCCCAGATCGCGATCAAGGAATCGCAGCTGGCCGAACATTTCCTGGGCGACTCTGAGGCTGTCCACCTGATTCGCGGCACGGCATATGCACAGCGTGGGCAGCTTCCCAAGGCGGCCACGGAATATCGCGCGGCGCTCAAATTCACTCCCGACGATCCAGCGCTTCACCTGGCGCTGGCCGGTGTTCTTTATTCGGAGCGCCGCTACCACGATTCCATCGATGAGCTGAATGTGGTGCTCAGGCTCTCGCCAAACGATGCAACCACGTATGCGCTTCTGGCTCGTGCTTACGC
>DASVAI010000480.1:0-3478 GCA_036376445.1 Acidobacteriaceae bacterium | reverse complement strand
CTTGCCTGCAATCTCCGCCAGCGGATAGCTAAGCCGCACAATCAGATCGCCCTGGCGCGACGCGACAAACAGCGTACCGTCCCGCACCTCGCGTGCCGTGCTCGCGGGTCTGCTTTTCAAGGCCGCCACGCCCGGCAGGCTATCCAGTGGATCGCGGACTTCCGCCGCATCCGAGCGCGCATAAACGGATCCATCACGGCGGAAGACCACGATCCGCGTCGCGGATGCCGAGGATGCAGACGCCAGCAGGCGCTGGGCCGCCTCAGGCGGTGTGGCGTTCAGCTCCGAGGCCAGGAACCGCGCCTCCGCCGCCAGCGACTGCTCCACCTGCTCGTGCAGCGCGCGATCCATGATCCGCCGGATGGAAAAGTCCAGCACTGCCGTGCAAATCATCAGCACCAGCAGAAAGGACAGCAGCAGCTTGGAGAAGACCCGTCTGGTCACCGTGTGGCTCCAGCGAAGATTTCCGACAGCGATTCGAATCTCCGCCGGTCACAGTATTACCAAAAAGGCCCTAAACGGCCTTGGGCACCTCAAACCGATACCCCGCGCCGCGCACCGTCTTCAGGTACCGCGGGTTCTCCGGATCGCTCTCGATCTTCTCTCGGATGCGCCGCACATACACATCCACCGAGCGCGGCGTCACGAAGCGCGCATCGCCCCACACCGCGTCCAGCAGATGGTCGCGGCTGAAGACCCGCCCCGGATGCCGAGCTAAGTAATCGAGCAGCCGGAACTCCGTTGCCGTGGTTGTCGTCAGTTCCCCGCGCACCATCAATTGCATGGCGCTGGCGTCGATCACCACATCCTCAAAACTCACCACCGAAGGCGCCGACGGCCGTTCAAACCGCCGCAGCACCGCCTTCACCCGCGCCAACAGCTCGCGCATCGCGAAGGGCTTCGTGATGTAGTCGTCCGCCCCGAGCTCCAGCCCAAGCACACGATCGTTCTCCGCCGCGCGAGCCGTTACAAAGATGATCGGAACGCTGCTGAGTCCAGGGTGCGACCGCAGGCGGCGGCACACCTCCAGCCCGTCTCCGCCCGGAACCATGATGTCCAGCAGAAACAGCGCTGGAGCCTGCCGCTCGGCGTCCGGAATCAGGCTGACCGGGGTCGAAAAGCTGCGAACCGCGAATCCGGCGCCTTCCAGCTGGTGCTGTACCAGCCGGGAGATGTCGGGATCGTCTTCGAGAACAAAAATTGTCTGGCTCAAGTACCGTCCTTCGGAGACACACCAGGATCATCCATCCGCCCGGCATGGTCATTACCCCGCTCAGAGTACATGGACGGCGGCAGCCGAAAGAAGAAAGGACGGTAAAAGACAGGAGAAAGGACGGTGAATCCATGACCGCTCAAGGAACCATCAGTTGCACGGAAGTGTCAGATGAAGAAGAAATAGCGAATGCTATACTCCGCTGAACTGGATGACGGGCTCGTACGCCCTGAGCCAAAAAGAGGTCCCATGTGTCGCGGGTGCCGGCGATTCTGTGTATTGACGATGAGGTCCTCGGACTCGAGATTCGCAAAGTCGTTCTCGAGAGAGAGGGGTACGTCGTCTTTACCGCTACGGATGGCCCCACGGGAATCCGCATTTTCCGGCAGCAGTCCATCGACGCCGTAGTCTTAGATTTCGCAATGCCGGGAATGGACGGCGGAGCAGTCGCAACTGCGCTTCGGGAAATTCGACCCAATATCCCGATCCTGCTGCTCTCCGCATATTTGACACTCCCGGAAGAGGTGCAGGCCATGGTCACGCTGGTAGCGAACAAGGGAGACGGAGCTCTGGCACTGCTCCGCAACGTGAAACGAATTCTGGACAGCAGCGGAGAGAGAGCATGAACGACTCCCCCGTGGGACTCCATGAATTCAATCGCGTTGTTCGGACTACGCTGCTGGTCCCGGTCACCGTTCTCGCCATCCTCGCCGGTCTCCTCGTCTGGCAGGTCGAGCAGGCGCTCGATCTGCGCCAACACGCCATCGTCGACTCCCAGGTCATCGACCAGCTCCTGACCCTGCAGCAGCATGTCATTGACCAGGAGACGGGTCTGCGCGCGTATCAGTTAACGGGTCTGCCATCCCTGCTTCTCCCCTACAACAGCGCCCAGCCGAAGATCGACGCGACCCTCACCGCGCTCCATCAGGCTCCGTCTACAGCCGTTGTCCCGGCTGATCAGCTTCAGAAGGTCGAAACTGATGTCAGAGCCTGGCAGGCCTGGGCTGCCGGCGTGCTGGCCCAGCCTGCCCCAGCGCCGGAAGCCGTTTCCGCCGCGCTCACGCAGCAGGGCAAGGCCATCATGGACGGCGTCCGTCAGGACTTCCTGCAGGCCCTTACCAATGCATCTCAAAATCGGGACAACTACGATACAAAGCTCAACCGACGAGTGGGAAGATTCCTGCAATTTGTTCTCATTCTTGCACTTGCAGCCGGCATCATCATTGGAATCTTCGCCAGCAGCCGTCTTCAGCGTGTCTCCACGACCTACGAAGGCACGTTGGAGGAGCTGCAGGAGCGCAACACCCGCGTCACCGCCAGCCAGCAGTTGCTCGCCACCACCCTCGAGTCCATTGCTGACGCTGTGATCTCCCTCACCAGCGAGGGTAAGGTCCGCTTCATGAACGCTGTCGCTCAGAAGCTGACCGGTTGGTCTTTGAGCGAGGCGTGCAGCCAGCCCGTCGGTGAAGTCCTGCGCCTCGTGCATCCGCAGACCCACCACCCTATGGGCGATATTCTGACGGATCTCGACACCTCCAGCGCAATGGGCCTGCATCAGGAGGGCACCCTGCTCTCCCGCGATGGCTCAGAGTATGCTGTCGATCTCAAGGTGTCCCCCATCGTCGACGCCGACAAGCGCACCGACGGTTCGGTCGTCGTCTTCCGCGATGTCACCGAACTTCGCAAGGCCGAAGTCACACTCATTGCGAACGAAAAGCTCGCCGTCACCGGACGGCTCGCGGCCAGCATCGCGCACGAGATTCACAACCCACTCGACTCGGTGGCGAATCTGCACTTCCTCATCTCGCAGGAAGGCGACCCCCATCGCCGCAACGAATACCTGAAGCTAGCGCAGCAAGAGCTCGGCCGCACCCTGCAGATCAGCCGCGCCATGCTCAGCCTTTACCGCGAATCGCCAATTCCCGTGCAGGTAAACCTTGAAGAACTGATCGGCAGCGTTCTGCTGCTCCTCGACCGCAAGATGCGCGACCACAACATCCATGTCGAGCAGAGCTACACGCATCCCGTGCACGTCTACGGCTTCCCCGGCGAACTGCGCCAAGTCTTTACCAATCTCATCGCCAATGCAGGCGAAGCTGCCGGCGCCAATGGTCACGTGCGCATCACTGTCCGCCCGGCAAGCCCGCAGGATGGCCGCGCCGGCACTCTCATCGAGATCGCTGACAGCGGCCGAGGCATCGCGCCGCACGTGGAGAAGAAGCTCTTCCAGCCTTTTATGACCACCAAGGGTGAGCGCGGCACCGG
>DASVAI010000137.1:0-7370 GCA_036376445.1 Acidobacteriaceae bacterium | reverse complement strand
TCGTCGAAGAATGCAAATCCCATCGCCACTGCATGCGGCACCTTCATCGTCGGAGACGGGATGCCGGTGATGGCAGACATCTTATCCAATATCTGTTTCAGAGAGAGGTTCTCGCCGCCAAGGATGTAGCGTTCACCGGGCCGCGCTCGCTCCAGGGCAGCCACATGCGTACGCGCTACCTCACCGACATCCACCAGATTCAGCCCCGTGTCCACATAGGCGGGAAATCGCCGATTCAGAAAGTCGACAACGATCTGCCCCGTAGGCGTTGGCTTGATATCGTTCGCGCCAATCGGCGTAGTCGGATTCAGCACGAAAACCTGCTGGCCATCGCGAGCGGCAGCGATTGCCTCCTGCTCGGCGAGGAATTTCGAGCGCTTGTAATGCCCGATCATGTCATGCAGCGAGACGGGCGTGTTCTCATCCACGATGGTTCCATCCTCGCGAAAGCCCATCGTAGCCACGCTCGATGTGTAGACCACCTTCGCGACGCCGAGTTCACGAGCCATCATGAGCAGATTCCGAGTCCCATCCACATTCGCGGCGTACATGGCCTGCGGGTCACGCACCCACAGCCGATAATCGGCGGCGACATGGACCAGTACCTCGCAATCGGCAAGCGCATCGCGAAAGGAATCCGGATTGCGCAGGTCCCCGGTAACACTTTCTCCAGAGAGCCCTTCCAGGTTGTCTAGGCGGCTCTGCGAGCGCACCAGCATGCGCAGGCGGGCACCCTGCGCGGCAAATGCGCGAGCGACGTGGCTGCCCACGAACCCGGTTGCTCCCGTCAGGAAAACCTTCATGCGTGATCCGGCGAGAATCTTGCGGAAAATCGTGCGATCGGCAGAGTTGTCAGTCCAGCTTCTCCGGCTCGATCCCGATTCCCTTCTCTCCAGCCGCCTTCTTTTCCCAGTACTTTTTTACCCAGGCTTCAAAGCTCTTGCCTGCGGCGGTATCTCGTCCGCTAAATGCCAGAGCTGCAATCTCGCTGTAAGGGATGGTGATCTTCTGCGATGAGCCCGGCAGCAGCACACGCACGGCTGAAGAGGCGAGGGTCGCGCCGCTGCGCCGGTCAAACACATATCCCTCGACGACACTGCCATCCTTCTTCGTAATCGTGACGTCTCCGCGATAGTCGAACGCCTTCTCAAGCGCCTCGCGAAGCTCGCCTTCCGACGCCATCTCCGGCACCCATCCCTGCAGGTCCTCGCGCTCGCGGCCTGCAGCAACTTCAATTTCATCGGGAGATGCGTGCTGCAACTGCTCGATCTTGGCGTGCTCCTGCGTTTCGGTGGACATAGCTTAGTCTCCGGAAACTTCCTGCAACTCGGAGGCGCTCTGCGTTGCTGCGCCAATCTGCACCAGCGGCGCCTGGTGTGCGGGACGCCACTCATTCAGCAGCTTCTGCGCGCCCGCATCGGGATAGCGATCGAAGAAGATAGCCTTCGCGGTGTCGAGCAGGCCTTTCAGCGAGCCGAAGGTATAGTTCACGCCCGACGCCTCGTAGCCGGAGTGCACCATGCAGTTCGCGCACTTCGGATTGCCGCTCTCCGTGCCGTAGTTTGACCACTCCACCGACTCCATCAGCTCGGCAAAGGTATCGGCATAGCCGTCCTGCAGCAGATAGCACGGTTTCTGCCATCCGAAAATCGAGAAGGTAGGCATGCCCCACGGTGTGCAGCGCAGGTCCTTCTTTCCCATCAGAAACTCCATAAAGATAGGGGACGCGTTGAAGCGCCACGTCTTCTTGCGATTGGAAAGAATGGCGCGGAAGAGTTTTCGCGATCGCGCGCGGCCCAGAAAATGCTTCTGGTCCGGGGCCTTGTCGTAGGTATAGCCCGGCGAGACCATCATGCTCTCCACGCCCGCGGACATCAGTTCATCAAAATGCGCGCGCACGCTGTTCGGATCGGCGCCGTCGAATAGCGTCGTGTTGGTCGTCACACGAAAGCCCGCAGCCACCGCGGCGCGGACGCCTTCCATCGCAATGTCGTGGCCGCCTTCGCGGCACACGGAAAAGTCGTGGTGCTCCTTCTGCCCGTCGACGTGCACAGAGAAGGAGAGATACTTGCTGGGCTTGAAGAGGTGCAGCTTCTCCTTCAGCAGAAGAGCGTTCGTGCACATGTAGACGTACTTTTTACGGGCCACCAGGCCGGCCACGATCTCCGGCATCTTGGGATGGAGCAGCGGCTCTCCGCCCGGAATCGCCACCATCGGCGTGCCGCACTCTTCGACCGCCAGGAAGCACTCCTCGGGCGAAAGCTCTGCCTTCAGGATGTGAGCCGGATACTGGATCTTGCCGCAGCCCGCGCACGCCAGGTTGCAGCGGAACAGCGGCTCCAGCATCAGGACCAGCGGATAGCGCTTCCGCCCCTTGATCCTCTGCTTCAGCACGTAGGTCGCAACCGTCCATGCCTGTGAAATCGGCACTGCCATCGTTACATTCTCCTCGCGCCCGACATGATGCGTTCAGGGCGCCGTGTGGTCGCGCGCGCTATTCGGCCGGCGCGCTCATGGCCCGGCGATAATTCGTCAGGGCCAGCAACGGAAAGACGTCGCGGTAAGTGTGATACGCGAGATAGAAAACACGCGGAAAGCCCGTCCCCGTAATGATGGCTTCGCGCGTCTTGCCCTCGCCCATGCTCTCGTCCCACGATCCATCGGCGCGCTGCCGCTCAAGCAGCCAGCGAACTCCCTTTGCCACCGAATCGCTCCGCGTGTCTCCTGCCGAAAGCAGGCCCAGGATCGCCCATGCCGTCTGCGATGGCGTGCTAACCCCTACGCCCCGGGTTGTGGGGTCGTCATAGCTGTGGCAGCTTTCGCCCCAGCCCCCATCCGCGTTCTGAACCGAGCGAATCCACTCTGCCGCTTGCTGAATCTCGGGCTCGTGATTCCACATCCCGATCGCTTCCAGGCCCCGCAGGACCAGGAAAGTGCCATAGATGTAATTCACACCCCAGCGGCCAAACCAGCTTCCGTCAGGCTCCTGCTCCTTGAGGATGAACTGGATGGCCCGTTCGATGCGCTTGTCGCGGCGCGTGTAACCGTAAGTCGCCAGCATCTCCAAGATGCGTCCCGTGATGTCGACCGTCGGCGGATCGAGCATCGCATTGTGGTCGGCAAACGGGATGTGCTGGAAGATCATCTTCGTGTTGTCTTTATCGAAGCTCGCCCAGCCGCCGTTCTTGCATTGCATCGCGAAGATCCAGTCGATCGCGCGCCGGGAGACTTCGTACTGATAGCGCTCCCGCGGGTTGTCGACCTTGTTCAGCGCCAGCAGCACCTGCGCCGAATCATCCGTATCCGGATAGAACTCGTTGTTGTACTCGAAGTACCAGCCACCAGGCTGCGCGTTGTGCACCTTCACCGCCCAGTCGCCCTTGTGCCGTACCTCCTTCGAAAGCATCCAGTCAGCCGCTTTCAGCAGGCGCGGGTCGGTGCGCGAAACGCCGGCCTCGCCCAGCGCATAGACCATCTGCGCGGTATCCCACACCGGCGATACGCAGGGCTGCATACGGAAGGTCGGCTCCGGATAATCAGGCGTCCCCTCCGGCTCGTCGATGCCAAGCTTCTCGAACTCATCCATCGCGCGAATGAAGTGCGGATCGTCTTCGGAGTAACCGAGCACGCGAAGCGCAATGATTGCGTTCATCATCGCCGGGTAGATCGCGCCCAGGCCATCGGACATCTCGAAGCGCGCCAGCATCCACTTCTCCGCCCTGCGCAGCGCCATCGTGCGCAGCGGCCGGATGTGCACGCGCTCCGCCCAGTGCACCATACGATCGAGCACCAGGAAGAAATTCCGCCAGCTCACAACCTTGTCGCGGTTCCATGGCAGCTTCAGGCTCCCCTTGTCGCGCCCGCCGACAAACAGTTCATCGATGCTCCGCTCCGCCGGTATCTTCTTGAACGGCTTTTTGGCGTAAGCGATTGAGAGCGGAACGAGGATGGCCCGCGACCAGGAGGATATTTCGTAAATGTTGAAGTAGAACCATCGCGGCGCCAGAACGATCTCCGGCGGAATCGCCGGGACAGCGTCGTAGTCATACTGGCCGAGAGCGCAGAGATAAATCTTCGTGAAGGTGTTGCACTTCACCACTCCGCCGTGAGCCAGGATCCAGGCGCGCGCCTTCACCATCAGAGGCTCGTCAGCGGAAATGCCCATCAGCTTGCATGCGAAATAGCACTTCACCGCCAGACTGATATTGCCCGGTCCCCCCGGATAAATGCTCCAGCTTCCATCGGCATTCTGGTAGCGCAGCATCTCCGTCAGCGCACGCTGCATTTTCCCGCGCGTTTTCGGGTCATTCGTTTCCAGCAGCACATGCAGGAAGATATAGTCCGCTTCCAGCATGCCGTCGGCTTCGAGTTCGCCCACCCAGTGGCCGTCCTCCTGCTGCATTCGGAATATGTGTTCCTTGGAAGTTTCGATCGCTTCCTCAACCTGAACCAGGCTGGCGTCGATGCGCCCGAACTTCGGCTGCATCGCGGCGGGCGGCTGCATCTCCTCCACAGAAGCCCTTGGCGGGTTCTCATCCACAGATTGATTCATGCCATCTCTTTCGTTGCTACCGGGCGGCGATTCCCGCTGGCCCTATCGCCTGCACGATCTCCGCAGGAAGCCCGAAGCGCACATTCTCCGGCATCACTTCCACCTCTTCCACCGTCGCGAAGCCGTTTTCCTTCAGATACGCAACCACCTCGGAGACCAGAATCTCAGGCGCAGACGCTCCTGCCGTCACCGCGACCGTCGAAACTCCCTCCAGCCACTCCGGCTGAATGGCCGTCGAGTTGTCTATCAAATGAGCCACCGTGTTGAGGTTTCGAGAAACCTCAACCAGCCGGTTGGAGTTCGAACTATTGTTCGACCCCACCACCAGCACAATATCCGCCGCATGCGCCACGTTCTTTACAGCCACCTGCCGGTTCTCCGTCGCGTAGCAGATGTCCTGGGAATGCGGCCCAACGATATTCGGAAACTTCTCCTTCAGCGCTTGGATGATATCCCGCGCCTCATCAAGACTGAGAGTCGTTTGCGTCAGATAGGCAACTCGGTTCGGGTCCGGCACCTCAAGCGTCCCGACCTCTTCCGCAGAGGAGACCACCTGGGTCACATCGGGAGCTTCACCCAGAGTTCCTTCAATTTCGTCGTGGTCACGATGACCAATAAGCACCAGCGAGTAGCCCTGCTTGGCAAACTTTACCGCCTCGACATGTACCTTCGTGACCAGCGGGCATGTCGCATCAATCACCTTCAAGCCACGCTCTTTCGATCGCTGACGCACCGCAGGCGAAACGCCATGCGCCGAATAGATTACGCGCATCCCCTCCGGCACATCGTCGATCTCGTCCACGAAAATCGCACCCTTTTCCGCCAACTCATTCACCACAAAGCTGTTGTGAACGATCTCCTTGCGGACGTAGATGGGAGCCCCGAAGGTCTCGAGCGCAATGCGAACAATATCTACCGCCCGCACCACGCCTGCGCAGAAACCTCGCGGTTTCAGCAGCATCACGCGCTTTGCGGCATTCAACTTGTCGGTGATCGGGTGGGTGGCTGGGGGCTCGATCGTGTAGGAAGTCACATCCCGTAGTATACCGGGGCGGCAAGGGCTTGTCAGTCTAACTTTGCACCATTTGCAGTGCTGATTCCCTCAGCTGAGCCGGCCTCGGCCAGCATTTGTTCAGCATGCCGAAGCGAGGTTTCCGAGCGCTTTGCGCCACTCAGCATGCGCGCCACTTCCTCCACCCGCTCGGTAGCCTCCAAGCTCCGCACCGAGGTGCGCGTCCGCCCTTTCGCCTCGTGCTTCTCCACCACAAGGTGCTGGCTGGCAAAGGCTGCAATCTGCGGCAGGTGCGTGACGCACAAAACCTGCTGCGACCGGCTCAGCGCCTTCAGCTTCTTTCCGACTGCTTCGGCGGCCCTTCCACCGATCCCGATATCGATCTCGTCGAACACCAGTGTCCGCGGCAGGAGAGTCTTCTGCTTACCTTTGACGCAGCGGGCCGCCCCCTCTTCGACACTCACCTTCAATGCCAGCAATACCCGGCTCATCTCTCCGCCGGAAGCAATTTCGTCCAGCGGCTTCAATGGCTCGCCCGGATTCGTCGCAATATTGCAGCGAATCGAATCCCATCCATGAGCCGACCACTGTGTTTCTTCCTGTTCAGCCGTCACCTCGATGCGGAAGCGCGCCTTCATCGCCAGATAGTTGATCTGCCGCTCGGCCAGCGACTCCAGCTTCCTCGCCGCGGCTGTGCGCAGGACGGTCAAAGCCTCGGCTTCGCTACGGTATGCGGCCGCCGCGGCAGTCAGCGAGCGGCGCAGATCCGCTAAAACCGCGTCACGATTCTCAAACTCGTTCAGCCGCGCCGCGATCTCTTTTCCATGGGCGATCACCTCGCTGATGCCGCCGCCGTACTTCCGTTTGAGCCTATCCAGCAGCGCGAGCCGGTCCTCAATTTCGGCCAGCCGCTCGGGTGAAGCCTGAATGCCCTCCCCAAAATCACGCGCCGTCTCTGCCACGTCCTCTACAGTGGCCCGCGCTGAAGCCAACTGGTGCGCTGCATCGGCAAAGCGCGGCTCGTATCGTGCAAGCTCCTCCAGGTGCCGCTGCGCTGCGCGAAGAGAGGCCTCCGCCGATGCATTGCCGTCGTAGAGCTGCTCGAAAGCTCCCATCGCGGCGGCATAAAGTTTTTCCGCGTTGCTCAATACGCGCTTTTCGGTCTCAAGCTGTACGTCTTCATCGTCGCGCAAGCCGGCCGACTCGATCTCCCGCGATTGAAACCGCCACAGATCGACCATCTGCAGCCTCTCCTGCTCGTCTTTCTCGAGCGACTGGAGTTTGTCCAGGCAGTCACGCCATGCCGCGTAAGCGGCCGCCGTCTGGTCGGTGGAAATTCCCGCGAAGCGATCGAGCAAGAGCCGCTGCTGGACTCCATCGAAGCCTGCCAGCGTCTCGGACTGGGCGTGGATCAGCGCAAGTTCCGGCGCGAGCGTCTTCAGCACCGCTACGGTGGCGGGCTGGCTGTTTACAAAAACACGGCCTTTGCCAGATGCCGCGATCTCGCGTCGCAACAGGATCTCGCCGTCGCCCGCATCGATCCCATGCTGCTCAAGAATGCGCTCGGCCTCTGGTGTGGATTCAAAAACGCACGAGAGGACAGACTTCTCCGCCCCATGCCGCACCACATCGCTCGAAGCTTTTCCGCCCATGAGAAGCGCCAGAGCGTCCACCAGGATTGACTTTCCCGCCCCGGTTTCACCAGTGAGGAGGTTCAGCCCAGGCCGAAGAGCCACCACTGCCTGATCGATCACTGCGTAGTTTTCCGCTCGCAATTCCAGCAGCATAGGCTCGTCTGTGGCCGAG
>DASVAI010000459.1:0-19287 GCA_036376445.1 Acidobacteriaceae bacterium | reverse complement strand
GAGCCACACGTAGGTGCTCTTCGCGATCATGACGGTGCTCGGCATCCAGTCCTGGTCTGGGCTGAACCGCTCGTACTCATGCTGGATCAGCGCGAAATCCGGGAGATCGGTGCGACCGCCAAAATCGCCCGCATGGCCGTGCTTGCCGCGCCGACGCCTCTCGGCCATCTCGTCCGCCGGGTGGAAGCGCATCCAGATGGCCACGTCTTCTTCCCGCAACACGTCGATCGCGAGCAGGAGGCGGCGTAATGCAATATCACCAATCAGCGGACTCCACTTATCGCGGATAAATGCCAATTGCCCGCTGAGGGAGTCGGGTGAGGCCAGCGCGGGCGCGCGCAGCATGTCGATGAGGTTGCTCGCTTCAGACCCGATCGGCGGCTTAGTGGCGAAGAATTCGTGAAGAGTTGTGGTTACGTTTTTGTAGGATGTCTGCTGCTCTAGTCCCGTGTCGTCGAAAAGCTCGAGAAATCTTCCGAAGGCCGGATTCGCGTTTGCCAGCCAGAGCATCATCAGCTCTTCAAACGCAACCTCGCGGTGCGCTATTCCATCTGTGCTGCCGGCAAGCCACTCCTGCGCGCTCTGTTCGCCGCGATATACCGCCGTGCCGGGAAACTCCTGCACGAATCGCATCAGCAGATCGTTGACTCGCTCCGCTCCCACTCGTGCCGAGAACCACTGGAGCCCCTCCCCTATCGCACGCGGCGCAACGGTCTTACGGTAGTAATGCATGAGCAGATGGCTCGCCTCATCGATGAGCCCCATGGCGAAGAGGGCGCCGGGATGGATGGCGCGTTCCGCATCCTGCTCCGTGCCGCGCGCCTGGTTCATGCGGTGCGCCAGTTCGCGGCTAGCCTTCAGGTCGCCAAAAACCACATTGCCGGCAAAGGAGAACAGCGTCTGCTCTACCTGGTATCGATTCCGGGCTTCGCGCGAGATGTGAAACTCCATCAGGGCCATTGCTCTCCTGTCTTCCTCCGTACGCGACCTGCAGGGCACGATCTTGCGATCCCCAAAGGCCGGCTCTGATGCCTCTCGGTGCTGCTTCTCCATACTAGAGATGTGTTTCGTCGCGGAACAGTCACCCCGTCCAGCACCGGAAGCGAATCCAGCGACACGGATTCATTCGCCAGCGATCTTTTTCTCTCCTGTCTGTCTCGCGCTATAAAGCGCAGATGCGTGGGGGCCCAGATGCACAGAGACTCCGTCGGCTGCGGCTCGAGTCTGAGCGTGTTCCCAAAGATCACGAAGAATATAGTCCCCGGCGGGCCAACCAAGCTCCCGCCACTTGTAGTGCAGAGTCGCGCTGCTGTTAGAAGTATTGAAGATCGCCAGATACAAGGCGCTCCCGTTCTCGGAACGCGACGTCCAGACGCTGGCCTGCGGATTCTGAATCACGGTGCGCGCGCCCGTGGAGTGCTGATCTACGGCGAGCACTTCATCGTTCGTCAGAAGCGTGGTTGTCGCCGGATCGCTGTCCGGCAGGTTGCCGCCTACCATAAGTGGCGAGCGGAAGATGCACCACAGCGTCATGAGCGTACGCTGCTCGGCGGGCGAGAGCCTGGTCTGGCGAGCTTTTCCCCAACCGGGCGCCGGCCCAAGATATCCCAGCGGCAGCATATCGGCATCGGGCCAGTGGCCGGGTTCGGTAAACGCAGCCCATTTTGCCGCCCGGGGAAACTGATCGCCCAATCCCTGCGGGTATTCGACATTGCTGTGCCACAGGTCCCACACGTCATTTGAGATCCGCCACATCTGCGCGTACTGCCGCATCTCGTTCACCTTGTCGAATGGCGCTGCGCCGGGGGAGAGACTCAGCACAATCGGTCGTCCGGTTTTGCGCAGTGCCTCGCTCAACATCCGGATCTCCCGGCCTTTATAGGGCCGTGAGGCGATGCAATCCACCTTGATCAGATCGACTCCCCAGCTTGCATACAACCGGGCGATAGAGTCGTAATAGGCTTGCCCGGCCGGCGTGTCCTTTAAGTCATAGTTGTCGTGATTCCACGTGCAGACCCTAGAGGTATCGCCTGCATCGGCAGAGCGAAAACTCGAGCCTGAAATCGGTAGATTCTTCGCCACTGCCTCCCGGGGTATTCCCTGCAAGATGTGGATGCCAAACTTGAGTCCCCGAGAGTGAACATAGGCAGCCAGCGGGGCGAACCCTGCCCCATGAGCCGCGGACGGAAAGCGATTGAGGGCCGGCGTATAACGACCCTGGTCATCCAGCGAATATTGGAAGTTTGTTGCGTTGCCCGGGGCAGTCGGATTCGTAACAAACCACTCCATGTCGACCACAACGTACTGCCAACCATACCGTCTGAGATGCGCAGCCATCCAGTCGGCGTTCGCCTTCACCTCGGCTTCGCTTACCGTTGTCCCGTAGGAATCCCAGCTATTCCAGCCCATCGGCGGCGTAGCAGCGAGAAGCCCTGGGTCGCTATGAGGAGCATCCGCTCCCTGTGCTAGGCCGTTCGCAACGGACAACAGCAGGATGGCAAGAAGACGATACATAGAATATTCAGGCTCCTATATCCCGGGCTTGCGCAATGATTCCACTTCACCCATGTTTACGTTACCCGGGTGCGCTGTACCTGTTCCAGTACGCTGCAAGAACTTTCTGCGACAAGAATGCGTATCTGCCCGTCAATACTGACGCGCCAGGTTGTCCAATTGCAGCAGCCGGGTGTTACGCTCTTGTTCTGACAGCGCCGCCGTGCCCGTTCTTCGTGCCTGGAATGGCGTAGAAAGGATTGCTAGTGCCAGCTCCAAGAAAATCCTTGAGGCGCCGCCACTCGGGTCCCACCATTACGGACGTAGCCCGGGAAGCAGGCGTCGCCATCATGACTGTGTCGCGGGTGGTCAATGGCGGCAGTTACGTCAGTCCGGCCACTGAGAAGCGGGTTCGCACTGCCATCCATCGTCTGGGCTACACGCCGAACGAAGCCGCGCGCATGTTGAAAGGCCAGCGCGCCCGGATGATCGGCCTCGTGGTGCCCGACCTGGCAGACTCATTTTTCGCTACCTGCGCTAATGCGGTTCAAGAGGTGGCCGGCACACATGGTTACATGACACTCATCGTCACATCCGAGCGAAGTGTTGAAACCGAATCGAATGAAATCGCGATGATGGCGGCACGCCGGATTGCGGGGTTACTGATCGTGCCCTCAAGAACAGGGGCAGACAAACGACTGCGCGATCTGCAGCAAGCGGAGATTCCTCTTGTTGCGCTGGATCGCACGCTCGACGGTGTCGACGCCGGTCAGGTCATAGTCGAGAATGCGGGCGGCGCAGAAGAAGCGGTCCGCCATCTCATTGCTCACGGACACCGCCGAATCGTCTGCATTGGTTACGATGCGCGCGTCTACACGATCCATCAGCGAATCCTTGGCTATCGGCGAGCGATGAAGGCAGCCGGACTCACGGCGGAAATGTATACCAACCTGACGACAGCCGATGCTGCTGAAGCGCTGCTACGGCGTCTGATCAGTGAAAAGGATCGTCCGACCGCCGTGTTCACACTCAACAACGTTACGACCATTCATGCGCTTCAGGCGATCCGTTCCATGCAACTACGGCTGCCGGCCGACCTTGCGATGATTGGCTTTGACGATCTGGAACTCGCCCCCCTGCTGGATACTCCGCTCACGGCAGTCCGCCAGCCAGCGCGCGAAATGGGCCGCAGCGCCGCGCGGATGCTCTTCGAAATGATCCGTCATGCGCGCGACGTAGGGACTGACTGCAAAACCCAGAAAAGAATCGTGCTGCCGACGGAACTGATTCTGCGCTCTTCCTGCGGCTGCACCCGTCCTCCTCGCTGATCCAACTCCTTGCGTTCTCAGGCATGATGGAAGTGCGAACTTTCCGGCACATCCGGGGGCGGCGTTTACAAGAAATCATGAAACTCATCGGAATTGACGTTGGTACCAGCGGTACACGGGTTTTGCTGATTGACGCTGCGGGCAAAGTCTGCGGTTCGATAGTGCGGGAGCACGTACAGTTCCGGTCACCGCAGCCGGGCTGGGCTGAGCAAGACCCTGAAGACTGGTGGCGCGCAGCAGCTCAGGCGATCCCCGCACTGCTGCACGCTACATCCACTGCGCCGGAGGAGGTCGCCGCGATTGGCCTTAGCGGACAGATGCACGGCGCGGTGTTGCTCGACGCGGCGGATCATGTCCTTCGTCCCGCCATTATCTGGTGCGATCAGAGGACCGATGCCGAAGCGGAGTGGCTCACGACCCAGATCGGCGCGGAACGCGTCATCGCGCTCACATCGAATCCTGCTCTCACCAACTTCACACTGACGAAACTGCTCTGGGTCCGCATCCACGAGCCGGAGCTGTGGCGGAGCTTCCGCTCACTGCTTCTTCCCAAGGATTACGTCCGCTTCCGGCTGACAGGCGAAAAAGCTATGGACGTTGCAGATGCCTCCGGCACGCTGCTGCTGGATGTCGCACATCGCCGCTGGTCAAGCGAGATGCTGGCTGCAGTGGATATGCCGCACAGTATCCTGCCGAGCCTTTATGAGTGCCACCAGGTCGCCGGTACTGTCAGCGCGGAAGCGGCATCGCTCACCGGACTCCGTGCCGGTACACCAGTCGTCGCCGGCGCGGGGGATCAGGCCGCCGGGGCGCTCGGCACGGGCATTACGCGCCCCGGCGACGCGAGCGCTACGATCGGCACGTCGGGCGTCGTGTTTGCGGCCACCGATCAGCCGTTCCTCGATCCCCGTGGACGCCTCCACACCTTCTGCCACGCCATTCCCGAACGGTGGCACGTCATGGGCGTGACTCAGGCGGCCGGTCTCTCGATGCGCTGGTTCAGAGATACTTTCTCCACGGCTGAGCCTGCGGAGGGCTACACACGCCTCAGCGAGTCCGCTGCTACCGTACCTGCGGGCGCCGACAGATTGCTGTGGGCCCCTTACCTGATGGGCGAACGGACGCCGCACCTCGATCCAAACGCACGTGGGGCTCTGGTTGGACTGACGCCGTCACATCGCGCTGCGCATATCATTCGCGCCATCATGGAAGGCGTCGCTTTCAGTCTCAAGGACACATTCACCATCTTTGGGGAGATTGGCGTACCAGTGCGGGCGATTCGCCTCGGGGGTGGTGGCGCGCGTTCGCCGCTATGGCGGCAGATACAAGCTGACGTCTACAGGCAGCCAGTCGAGATCCTCTCTGTGGAGGAAGGCGCAGCCTATGGGGCGGCACTGCTTGCCGGAGTCGGAATTGGTGTATGGCCGTCGGCAGACGCTGCGTGCGATTCCGTTGTGGAGGTAGCAGAGCGCGTGGCTCCGTCGCCTGTCGACAGCGCGACACTTCAGCATCTCTACGGGGTTTATCGAATGCTCTATCCCGCGCTCAAGCCCGTCTTCCACGATCTCCATATCGCAACCGCAGGAGTGAAGGACGATGACTGAAGAAAACCATGACCTGCACCAGACGTCGGCAGAACTGCTCGCCGAAATTGAAGCCAAGCGCACGCGGCTCTGCCGGCGGATGGAGGAATCAGATTTCGGCGCCGTGCAGTTGCAGCGAACGGAAAATGTCGCGTGGCTCACTGCCGGGCGGGTCGACCGCCGCGTGCTCCTTCCATCTCCTCTCAGCATTGCGACAGTCCTGCTGCTTCGCGGCGGAGAAGCCTTCTACATCGCGGCGGACAATGAAGCTCGCCGGCTGGCCGAGGAGGACTTCGCAGATCTGCCATTCACCCCAGTTATCGTCCCGTGGCACAGTCCCGACGTTTCAACCAAGGTAGCTTCGATCACCGGAGGCGGGCGTGTTGCGGCGGATATCGAACAGGAAGGCGCTACTCTGCTTGCCGGCTTGCGCTCATCGCTCTGCGAAACGGAGATAGAACGTTATCGCTGGCTGGGTCGTAATACCGCTGAGGTCACAACGACTGTTCTTCAATCGCTCACACCTGGCATCACCGAGCGCTCCATGGCCTCCCGCACGGCATCCGCGTTGCTTGATCGCAACATTGAGCCGTCAGTCCTGCTCATGGCCGCAGATGACCGGATCCTACGATACAAGCATGCGGTCGCGCAGAATAACCCCGTTCAGCGTTTCGGTATGCTCAATCTGTGCTCACGGCGGTGGGGCCTATGCATCTCGATCACTCGCTTTATTCATTTCGGCGAAATGCCGCCGCGCCTGGTGGATGCGTTCCATGCCGCCGCCGAGGTGAACGCGCGCCTTCTTACTGCGACCAGGGAGGGCGCGACCGCGGCTCAGTTATTCGCCACAGCAGTTGACTCCTACCGTGAGCTGGGCTATCCGGGAGAGGAGTCTCTTCATCATCAGGGAGGTGCGACTGGCTACGGGGAGCGCGAGTGGCTCGCAACTCCGGCCGGGATGGAACGCGTGGTGAATCATCAGGCCTTCGCTTGGAACCCTTCCGTAGCCGGCGGAAAGATCGAAGACACTGTTCTGTTGGGCGACCGCCAAATTGAGTGGCTCACCAGCACGCCCGAGCTACCCGTCGTGCTTACCCGAGTGGGCAGTGTGACGATACAGTCTGCGGGCGTGCTGATACGCTAAGGCGCTACTATTCCGGCATGTGCGCCGCGCCTTGCACAGCGAAGCTCCGAGTGACATGTTCCGCTGCGGCGGGTTGCGCACCCCCGATCATCACTGTGTACGTGCCCGGCTGGACAGCGCGGTTCCCCCGCTCGTTTACGGTGCTCAGATCTCGCGGTGCCAATTTGAAAGCGACTTCGCGGCTCTCTCCCGCAGCCAGATGCAGGCGCGCAAGTCCACGCAGCGCCGCATTGCCATGGGCTCCGGCGGCTGCCAGGTAAAGCTCAGCCACTTCATCGCCTGCAATGGAACCGTCGTTGCGGAGCGTAACTTGCACCTCCAGCGGATCACCCGCGTTGACCTGCTTCGCAGAGAGCTTCAGATTCGAATAGGCAAAATGCGTATAGCTCAATCCATAGCCGAATCCATACAGCGGCTTCCCCGTAAAGTAGCGATAGGTGCGGTTCCGCATTGCATAGTCTTCGAACGCCGGCAGCTGATCGGTCGATGCATAGAACGTCACCGGCAATCTTCCAGCCGGATTGTTCCTGCCGGAAAGCGTCTCGGCGATGGCCGCGCCTCCTTCTTCGCCGGGATACCACGCCTCCAGAATCGCTGCTGCGTGCTGCTGCGCCGAGTTCACGGCCAGTGCGCTTCCATTCATCAGGACCACGATGAGAGGCTTGCCTGTGGCGGCCAGAGCTTCCAATAGCTCTGTCTGCACATCCGGCAGGGCAATGTCGGTCCGGTCGCCCCCGGCAAATCCTTTGATATGGACCGGCATCTCCTCGCCTTCCAACTCCGAGTTGAGGCCGACAAACGCAACCACAGCGTCTGCCCGCTTTGCCGCGTCAACCGCCTGCTCGCGCAGCTGCGCTGCTGGAGGCTTCCAACGGAGCGAGATTCCCGCGCCGAAGATCGGAGCTTCGTGCGTGTATTCGAGTTGAAATGGATGCGGGCGGCTATCGCGGAAGTGCAGCGTGAACTCGGGATTCGTATGACTGCGCGTCTCCTTCGGTTCGCCGGAATCTTGCCTGGAGACCAGCTTGCCGTCAAAACTTACGGCATATGTCTCACGATCGTGGCATGGGTAGCAATCGGCAATTGCAACGTCGAATATGTAGTCTCCGGGAGCCGGCGCCTGTAGGGTACCGTCCCAACGCACACTGAATGCATTCGCCTGCACCCCTTTTCCCGGCGAAGCGGCATTCCAGTCAAAGTCAATGCCCTGTTCTTCGCGAGTCATCACCGGCTGGCCAGTAAACTTTGTGTTGTCAAAGTACTTGCCCTTCACGCGTAGGGCGGTCCGCGGCACAGGAAGCGAGATTCCATTCACGTACGGGGATCCCTGTGCGTAGACCACTTTGGTGTTTGGGAATTCGCGCATGATGCCATCCACGGGCAGTACCGGATGCGACGGCACGCCGTTGTAATTCCCTTCCAGCGCGATGAGCGAAGCTGCATTCGGGCCAACAACAGCCAAGGTCTTCACGTCATGCAGCGGCAGCGTGCGCTTTTCGTTCTTGAGCAGCACCATCGACCTCTCCGCCACCTCGCGCGCAAACTGGCGATGCGCCGTGGAGTCGACTTGCTCGAAGGACAGCCGGGCGTATGCAACCATGGAGGGCGGATCGAACATACCCAGCTTTATCCGTGCAGTGAAGAGCCGCTTCACAGCGGTATCGAGTGCGCTCTCAGGCAGTAATCCCTGCTTCACTGCCTGGGGAAGCGCGTCATATTCATCGCCGCAACTCGTATCTGTGCCGGCCAACACCGCTTTCGCGCTGGCGTGAGCGGCGTCCGGGCTGTAATGATGGCCGATGTTCGTATAGAAATCGGAGATTGCGCCGCAGTCCGAGGTAACAAATCCCTGAAATTTCCATGCGCCGCGCAGCTTCTGCTCCAGCAGCAGCGGGCTCGCACATGCCGGAACTCCATCGACGGCGTTATAGGCACACATGATGGAATCTGCCTTGCCCTCAGTGACCGTTGCGCGGAAAGCCGGAAGATATGTGTCCTCCAGATCGAACCGCGACGGCATCACATTGAATCGATGGCGTTCCGATTCCGGACCGCTGTGCACGGCGAAATGCTTCGGGGTCGCGATCGTTCGAAAGTACTTCCCATCCGTGCCCTGCAGACCTCTGACAAACGCTACCCCGAGACGTGAGGTAAGAAACGGATCTTCGCCGTACGTCTCCTGCCCACGGCCCCAGCGCGGATCACGAAAGATATTGATGTTTGGCGACCAGATGGTGAGACCGAAGTAGATCGAGTGAATATCGTGACGGATTGCCTCCTCGTACTTCGCGCGGGCCTCGTCTCCAATCACAGTGGAGACTTGTTGGATCAGGTCTGGATCCCACGTGGCAGCGAGGCCGATCGCCTGGGGAAAGACCGTTGCATAGCCGGAACGCGCAATTCCGTGGAGACCTTCGCTCCACCAGTCGTATGCCGGTATACCCAGCCGGGGGATCGCCGGCGCCTGATGACGCATCTGCGACGCCTTCTCTTCCAGCGTCATGCGGCCCACAAGGTCATCCACGCGCTGGGCGACGGGCAAGGAAGGATTCTGGAAAGGAAAGCTCTGCTGTGCTGGAAGAGAGGGCGGAGTGAGCAATGTAAAGCCAACCAAAGCTGCAAGCGACGAGATCGTTCTCAAAGGCATCTCCTTCGGGATGCCCTCCACTCTATCGCGCTTCGGCGAACTTACAAATCGCGAACGGCTAGAGTTTCTACCGCGTGGCGAGAGCTTAGCCTCTCGTCCAACTGAATGCTCTCGGCAGCATGCGCCAGCGTCCGTCCGGTCAACAGCAGCACGGGAGCAGGACCCGGAACCAGGTCGCCGAGTTCCCCGAGCGTGGTCCATTGCACCGACTGCTCCGGCTGTGCAGCGCGACTTATGACACAACAGGGCAACGAGGGATTTTGTCCTGCGAGGAGCTGCTCGTCCGCATAGGCACGGAAGCTTCGGCCCGGCATATAGACGACGCGGGTCACCGAATCCGGTGCTGCATTCTGCTCCTCGGCTTTGTGCCCCGTGTGAAACTCCACGCTCGAGGCCGAACGACGGTCAGTTAATGAGCAGCCGATCTGCGCGGCGGCCGCAAACGCGGCTGTAATTCCTGGGACGATCTCAAAGGGAACACCCGCAGCCCGCAACGCATCCAGTTCCTCGGCCGCTCGGCCAAACACCAGTGGATCGCCGCTCTTCAGCCGTACGACCCCCAACTGGCGGCGGGCAGCCTCAATCATGAGGGCGTGTATCTCGGGCTGGCGCACCCGCTTTGCGCCGCAACGCTTGCCAACGCTGACCACAAGCGCCTGCGCTCCTGCAAGCGCAAGCACAGCATCCGGAACCAGGTCATCATGCAGAACGAGATCCGCTGTTCGCAGCAATGCAGCCGCCTTCATCGTCAGCAGTTCCGGATCGCCGGGTCCCGCGCCAACCAGATACACCGTTCCCTTCTCTGCGGCGCTCATGTTAGCCATGATCCTTTGCTCTGGTTTTGTGCACGGAACGCCAACGCACGGGTGGGGCACGCCGCCGATTCACAGAGCTCTCGAGTGGCCAGCGTACGCAACAGACGATTACGCTCTTCGCCAGCCGGATATGTGGCCAGCACTTCTCTTCGCAGCGCGCCTAGCCGTTCCAGCCAGGGCCCGGTTCCCTCGTCCAGTAACGACTCCAGTTGCTGCCGCAATCGCTGCGCGAACGCGGGACTCTCGCCTGCAGTCGATATACCAATCTGCAATGGCCCTCGTCGTACAACGGAACCGAAATAGAAGTCGCAATAGGGAGGGTCATCGACAGCATTGGCAAGGACGCCCGCTGCCGACGCATTTTCATAGACTGCGTGATTCACTTTAGGGTCGTTTGTGGCAGCAATCACCAGCAGGTGCCCGGTTATATCACCCGGCTCATACTTGCGCTGCAACCAGTCGATCCTGAGTTGCTCAGCCAGCTCGCGAACCTCGGTCTCTGCATCTGGCGCAATCACCGTCACCGTTGCGCCACAATCAAGCAGGCTGCGTATCTTCTGCAGGCCGACCGCGCCGCCGCCTACGACCAGGCAACGACGGTTTTCGAGCTTCACGAATATCGGCAGCAGCGGCATCGTTAATCTCCTACCCCCGCGGGAACCAGACCGGTGGACCGATCGCGGTCGACAGCCAGAACGAACTCGCCCGCTAGCAGTCCACGGAGCTCCTCATTGGTGTGTCTGGAGAAGAAGGACCGCAGGCTTTCGCTTTCCTGGCGAGTCTCCAGATAGCCTCGCAGCAGCCGTTCCAAGGACTCCGGCACCTGTGTTGCAGGGCACCGGTACCCCACCGGCCGGGCGATAGCCCCGTTTCCTCCGGCACTTCCTCCCACACAGAAATAATACGCATCGACCAGCACACCGTTCTGCTTGATCTTTTTGCCTTCCATGCCCACATCCGCAATCCAGTGCTGACCGCATCCGTTGGGGCATCCAGTGACGTGAAGCTTCAACTGCTCATCAAATTCCGGCAGGCGAGCTTCCATTTCGTCCACTAGCCAACGTGTAAAGCCCTTGGTTTCCGTGATCGCCAGCTTGCAGAACTCAGTGCCTGTGCAGGCGATAGCGCCGCGCCAGAACTGCGATCCTTCTACCTTAATGTCGATCTTCGCCAGCTCCCCTACCAAGGCGTCCACGTTTTGCCGTAAAATATTTACAAAGAGCAGATTCTGCATAACGGTCGTACGCAGCTCACCCGTTCCGTATAGCTTCGCTAAGTCGGCCGCTGTCGCTAATTGATCGCCTGTCAACCTGCCGCGCAATACCGCCGCGCCCACGTAGTAAAGGTCTGCCTGTCGTTGCCGATGGATACCGACATGATCGCGGGATTCATCCTGCGGCACATCTTCGTCTACCGCAGGATCGAGCTGAAATGGCAGGCGTGACTGCAATTCATCCAGAAATCTCTCCGCAGTCCATCCTTCTTTGAGAAAAAGATGTTTCATGCGCGCCCGGTCTCTGCTTTCCCGCAATCCCTGCTGCTCGCGAAAGATGGTCGTGATGGCGGTGACCACCTCGATCGCCTGCTCCCGGTGGACAAATGCATCCAGGCGCACGCCCAGGTGAGGATCGGCAGAGAGCCCGCCGCCGACCCGCACCGAGAATCCCACATCTCTGCCACGGCGTGCAGGCGACAGTCCGATATCGTTGATTTCTGGAAACGAGCACCATCCGCCGCAGCCAGTTACGGAGATCTTGAACTTGCGCGGAAGGTTGTAGAACTCTGAATTGCCGGCCAATGCGCGCGCTACAGACCGCGCAATCGGAGAGGCATCGAACACTTCATCTGCTGCAAGTCCGGCGAGCGGACAACCGGTGACATTGCGCACCACGTCGCCGCAGGCGCCTCGTGGAGAAAGGCCTACGGCGTCCAGCCGGGCAATGATCTTCGGCAGGGCCTCAATCGGCAACCAATGGATCTGAATCGCCTGGCGCACTGTGATGTCCGCAAGATTCCGGCCATGCTCGCGCGCGATTTCTGCCACTGCACGGAGCTGCTCGGACGAGATGATCCCGTTCGTCACCGGAATGCGCAGCATGAAATATTCGCTGGCCTTTCCCTCGCCGCCTGCTCCCCCTAATGCGCCCGCGCCATCGCCCTGGGTGTAAATGCCCCACCATTTAAAGTAGAGACTTGCCCATTCGGGCAGCACGCTGCCCCGACCCGCAATTGCAAAACGGCGGACCTCATCGAATGCTGCCCACGGGTTTTTTTCGCGCTTCAGACGCTCGGTCTTTTGCGTCTTTGTCTCTTTCGGATGGCTCGCCGGTTCCATGCACTTCCTTCCGTTGCCTTATATCGGATTGCAAAAACGAAAATCCCCAACTGCAGAGTGGCTGCGGTTGGGGCTCTTGATTCGCCTGGACTGATGGTATTTAGATCAGTAGCTCATCGAATCGCACCCCGCGCAGCCGCGTGCGCAACAGCAGTTGCAGCAACAGGCGGTCGGGATGGAGATGAGTAACACTGTATTTAGGCTACCGCCGTCGGGCTACTGCGTCAAATAAAGAAGGGACGGAACCTCTAGGTCGATCGAGGCGACCGTTCCTGAACGGAGGAAGATCCTCATATGTTTACGCCTTGGCCCATCGCCTTTGTGAGCACGCCGTTTAAGGAGACCAGTCAGATACCGAAAGGACTCGGAGTACGCCACGATGAAGAGGGCGTCATCACCGTTTTGCCCGATTTCGAAGCTGGCCTGAGGGATATCGAAGGCTTTTCCCATCTGTTCGTCATTTGGGAATTCGACCGATCGCAGCATTTCGAACTGGTAGGCACGACCCCGATCGATAACCAGAAACACGGGGTCTTCGCCACGAGGTCGCCACGGCGCCCCAATCCCATAGGCCTCACGGTGGTGGAATTGTTGCGGCGCGACGGCGCTGATCTTCACGTCCGTGGCGTCGATATGCTCGACGGATCACCGATTCTCGACATCAAGCCCTACCTGTCGGGCATTCCGGCATCGTCGCTGCGACGCGGCTGGCTCGCCGAGGCAGAGGCGCGGGAAAACGGCAGCGCCGCGGTCTCCTGATCGGTCGCAGGCCTGCGGGTGGTGCGCGTCACCATGAGATGTTCGCCTTGGATGTTCCATCCGGTCAGCGCGATGGACCCAATTTGTGGTCCACCCAGCACCGATCGTCGAACGGTGAGCGTTCGCGACTCGCCCGGCATCAGAGATACATAGTTGTCAGGCCAAAACACTGGATTGACGGGAGTTTCATTTTGATCCAGGGCCTCTAACGCTATCTGAAATGCAAGTTTTTGGGAATCGTTACGCAGACGAATCCTGATCCGAGCATTATCGTCCGATCTCAAGAGCTCTGCGATGACATGCGCCCGCGGCAAGTCTCTCAGGGACGTTAGATCCGGCTCTTGCAAGGCAGGGGTATAGCGATAATCGCCATGCTCCCAATCGAATTCTGCCCGCTTGGCGGGAATCGTATAGAAGTTGTTACTCACTTCCTGCCGGTGGCTATCCGTCAACGTCAGTCTGACAAAATGAAGATCTCCGGCTAACGCATCGGCTGGAATGCTGAACGCGCGCGTCGAGGTGTCCGGCTTCGCATCCATGGTGATCTCGCGATCAAATACAGGCTTCAGTTGCAAGTCGTAGACGGTGCTCTTCACCTGTAAGCCGGCAATTGCGGCGTAGGTGCTGTTCAGCAGCACCACGCTGCGATCATCATAGGAGTACTGCACGTGCAGCGGCTCGCAGGCTTTGCGCGCGCCATAGTAGCCTCCACCGGCAGCGAGGTAGTAGTCGTAGAGATGCCAGAACATCGAGGGCCAGGCATTGTTCAACATCCACTGAATCACGCCGGTAGAGTCGTACTTGTTCCTCGCGTATGCCTCAAACATTGCGCGCTCGCCGTCGTAAGCCATTGCCTGCGCTGTCCGCGCATACTCGGCCAATGAGTGCGACTCGCCATACGTCTGCCGCATGGCGGTATCGAAGACTTGAGTGTTGTCAAATTTGCCGCTGCCGTCGTGATAAAGCCAGTTCGCGTCCGGCGGCCACAGGCTTGCCGCAGGCAGAAAGCGCTGCAAACTGGAGATCACCGGAATTGCCGGCCCCGGGCTCGTCTCAGTGTTGAAGTTCCACGCACCGCCGTGCTTGCCGGGATCCGTCAGCCAATACGACGGCGCGACGTAGTCATAGGGACCGGTCATCTTTACCCCGGTCGCACCACTTACCTCTGTTGCGCGCGCCGACGCAGAGGACAAGGTGGGATTCGGCCAATGCAGCTCATGCTCAATGTTGAGATACATCTGCTCGACTTTAGGGGTGGGCGGTCCGTCGCTGCCGTTCAACCAAACCAGCAGGCTCGGATGACTGCGCAACCGCAACATCTGGGAGCGCAGCGACGCGCCCGCCACGGCGTAGTTCTCCGGTGTCCACTTCGGCCATTGTTCCCAGATATCGCAGCAGCACCAGCCCGCGAGCACAAGGATGCCCTGCTCGTCGGCTAGGCGATAGAACTCGTCTGTTTCCAACTTGCCTTCGAGGCGAATCGCGTTCAAGTGCAGGTCGCGCACCATCTCGAATTGCTGCGCGAGCCTTCGCGGCTGTTCGCGCAGGAGCATATCCTGCGACCAGCCTCCGCCGCGGATCAGGACCGGACGCCCATTCACGCGGAAGAGGCGTGCGCCTTTGTCCGTCAACTCCGATGTAATCTGACGAATCCCAACCCGCGCCTCCGCCTCGTCAGATAGCTTGCCGTCTGACTGAAAGCTCATGCGTAATGTGTCCAGATGCGGGTCGCCCATCTGATAGGGCCACCATAGCCTGGGATGGTTGACCTTCAGTTGTGGGTACTGTTCCGGCGCAAAAACAACAGTTCGGTTTTCGCCGGGTTCCACAGTCACGATCTGCTGGGCCCGGATACCCGCGATCGCCACCGATACAATGCCGTGGACTCGTTTCCTACTTGCGTTGTGCAGTTCTCCATAGATGGTGAGATCCGCGGCATCGGCATTGTTTCGCAGGCGTGTATCTACCATTGGCGAGCGCACAATGACCGGTCCGCTCGTGTAAATGGCAACGTCGCCCGTGATGCCCATGTCTTTGTCCGGCGGAGCCGGACTCCAGTCCACCCAATTGATGGCGAGATCCTGCTCCGTCGGCGCAAACGTCTCGATAGCAATTGCGTTCTCCTGGCCCGGTCTCAGGAATCGCGTTACGTCGAATTCGTAGGTCCGGTAAGCTCCCGCCACTTCGGTGGAAGAAGCAAGCTGCTGACCGTTTACCCAGATGTTGGCTCGATAATTGATACCTGCGAAGCGCACCCGCAGCGTCTTACCCCTTGCAGTAGTCGGTAGCCTGAAGCGCGTCCGGTACCACCAGGGGCACGAGTAAGGACTATCTGCCGACATCGGCAGTCGCGAGAAGATCTTCCCAATCGGATAATCCGTTCCGGGAATGTTCCGCAGATTGCGGGCGAAGTACGGGTCGGGAAACTCACCCTCCGCGACCTGCGCGGCCAACACGGTGGAAGGTACGCTGATGCTCCGCCAATGATGGGCCGTATCCTCGTACGAGGGCGACGAAAGCTCTGTCCCGGACGCATTAAGAGTACACCCGGAGATGAGGCGCCAGTTCTCATGCAATCGGAGTAAGGCAGGGTCTGACGCCTGCTGCGCCCTCAGGCTGGGAATGGCGAGAACTAAAAGAACGCCGATAGCACACGAGATCGGGCGTAGCTGACGTCTTAAATGGCCGAAGGCTGTGTACTGCCGATTTCCTGCGCTGCTCGTGTGAAGTATGGAATGCAAAGAGTTAGACCCTCCCGCAACTGCACTTTTGGCTCCCACCGTAGCACTGCGCGTGCGCGTGTTATGTCTGGCCGGCGGCGCGTCGGATCATCCTGGGGCAAAGGCAGCGAGCGCAGCTTGCTCTTCGAACCTGTCACCGCAAGCACCTCGCGCGCACAGTCGGCAATCGTCCACTCCTCCGGATTTCCGATATTTACCGGCAGATGTTCCTGCACGCGGGACAGCCGTAAGATGCCATCGATCAGATCCGTCACATAACAGAAGGAGCGCGTCTGCGATCCGTCGCCGTAGATCGTGAGATCCTCGCCACGCAGCGCCTGCACCAGGAAATTCGAGATCACGCGGCCATCGTTTGGCTGCAGACGAGGTCCGTAGGTATTGAAAATGCGGACCATGCGGGTGTCCACACCCCGATATCGGTGGTAGGCCATAACGGTGGCTTCGGCAAAGCGTTTTGCTTCATCGTAGACGGATCGCGGGCCGATCGGATTCACATTGCCCCAGTAGCTCTCCGGCTGCGGATGGACCACGGGATCTCCATAACACTCTGACGTAGAAGCATGCAGGTACACGGAACCATAGCGGCGCGCAATCTCCAGGGTATTGAAGGCCCCATACGCGCCAACGCGCAGCGTCTCCGGTCCGAGCCTCATGTAATCGGCGGGGCTCGCCGGCGACGCCATATTGTAGACAATGTCTACCTGTCCCGGCTCAAACGGCTGGCAGATGTCCAGCTCCAGGAGCGAGAAGCGCGGCTCGCTATGCAGATGCTCCAAGTTGTCGAGCCGGCCCGTCGCCAGGTTATCGATGCCAATCACGGTGTGACCGTCGGCTATCAGCAGATCCGTCAAATGCGAACCAAGAAAGCCCGCCGCGCCGGTCACCAGGATTCGCATCTTCTTCAAAATTTCTTGCTCCTCGAACAGAATCACTGCGGAGTTCTGCTGATTCTATGGAATCCGCCTGACTCCCACGTTCTCCCGCGCAGGGTACATCGCCGGACGGCCGACACTCAGATAAGTAAATCCCCGCTCCAGCATCTCCTTCGGATCGTACAGGTTCCTTCCGTCGATCACGATGGGATAGTGTAGGACCTCCTGCAATCTTTCCAGGTCCAGTTCGCCGAACTCAGCCCAATCGCTCAGAATCAGGAGCGCATCCGCACCTTTGGCTGCCGCATAGATATCCTCGCTGTACTGCATCGATGGACCGGACGGCAGTTCCACCTTGGCGCGTTCCATCGCGGCCGGGTCGTACGCAACAATCGTGCAACCCTCCGCCAGCAGCATGCGGATGATATCGAATGCGGGGGACTCACGCACATCATCTGTGCCGCCCTTGAACGCCAGCCCAAGCACCGCCAGACGCTTTCCGCGGAAGGTCCAGAGCGCCGACCGAACTTTGTTGAAAAAGCGTTGCTTTTGCTGCTCGTTAATCTTCTCCACTTCGGAAAGAATGCCGAAATCGACACTTAACTGCTCGGCAACATAGCGGAATGCCGCCACATCCTTGGGAAAGCACGATCCACCATAGCCGATGCCCGCACGAAGGAATTGGCTCCCGATCCGCTTGTCCAGGCCCATGCCCCGAGCCACTTCTTCCACGTTAGCGTCCACGGCCTCGCACACATTCGCCACTGCGTTAATGAAGGAGATTTTCATTGCAAGAAATGCATTCGAGGCATGCTTGATCAGTTCCGCAGCCTTTGTCGATGTCTGCAGTAGCTGGGGCGGATCGGATATCGTTCGATGACCGATAATAGCGTTGTCGCTGCGGTAGTACTCGCCCGAGGTCAGTGGCGCGTAAATGTCGCGCAACACACTGGCAGCACGCTCGCTGTCCGCTCCGACAACAATACGATCAGGATGAAGAAAATCCATCACCGCCGTGCCTTCCCGCAAAAATTCCGGATTCGAGGCGACATCAAAGTTCGCGCTGGACGTGCCATTGCGCTCCACGACACGCCGGATCCACTCATTTGTGTAGACCGGCACCGTGCTCTTCTCAATGATGACCTTGTAGCTTCCGATCGAGCGCGCGATCTGTGTCGCGACCGCGTCCACATACGATAAATCCGCATTGCCGGAATCCGATTGCGGTGTGCCGACCGCAATGAAGATCGCCTGCGCTTCCTGAGTGGCGGAATACAGATCGCTTGTGAAGTGGAGACTCTTGTTGCGATGGCGGGACAGAAGATCCGGCAGAAAGTCCTCGTGTATGGGCACACCGCCATCTCGCAGCATGGCTACCTTCTGCTCGTCATTGTCCACGCAGGCGACAGAATGGCCTATCTCCGCAAAACACGCGGCTGCCACCAATCCTACGTATCCTGACCCGACTACGGCGATAGATACCGGCTTCGCTGTCACGCTTCCTCTCTCCGATTCGCGTTTGTTATGCCCCGAGTATATCGTGACGATCCCGCGCCACGATGAAGCAGAGGGGCGCTCATCCTGCCTGCTCTGTCGCCCGGATCACCTCGTGATACAGCAGTTCGCATTGATCCAGCATTTGCTCCGTTGTATGAGATGCAGCATTGCGCAGACCCTCGGTCCGGAGCTGCGCCGCATTCTCCAGCGCATCCGCGATTCTTTTCGCGGCGCCTGCCGGTTCTGCCACATCAATCAGAATGGCTGCGCCCCCTGCGACTTCATTCATCGGCGGCCGATCTGCGATCACGACTGGGCAGCCGCAGGCCTGCGACTCCAGAATGGGCCAGCCGAAACCCTCCTCGATGGATGGAAAGAGCGTAGCGAGAGCGCAGCTATAGAGCGCCTGCAGATGGGTGTCGCTGAGTCCCACAGCCTCAGTGATTGCACCCGTCACCCCATGCCTCTGCGCGATTCCATGCAGGGCAGGAGACATCGCGCCTCCAGCCATTACGAGCAGTGCGCCCGCAAATCGGGGCAGCTTACGCAGTTCGGCGAATATGGAGATCGCCGCGCCGCGGTTCTTGTACCAGTGATTGGCGCCGAGATGAAAGAAGTAGGGCTTGTCTAACGGCACACCGGCCGCGCGTAGCAACGGCTCGCTGGCCTGCCTGCAGAGCGGCTTATAAGGCCAGTGAAGCGCGTTGGGCACGACATGCAGCCTCCATTCGTCAATACCCAGGTATCGATGCAGGTCGTCACGCGTTTTTGCGGAAACACACAGAATGGCGCCTGCCTTTCGCAGCCCGCGCGCGATCAGCCGTTGGAAGATTCGTCCTGTGGGGCCGACGCGATTCTCCGGGAAATGCCCCATAGCGCTTCGGATCGCCAGCAGATCATGGCAGGTAATCACGTGAGCCGTATGCGCCAGCGCAGGCACGTACATCGCATTCGAGTGGTCGCACAGATGCACGATATCGGCTTTCGCAGCAGCGCGCCGCAACTTCCTGCGGAAGAGCAGGAACTTATCCGTATATCCCAGCCACTTGAAAAAGGGCGAACTCTCTGCAACG
>DASVAI010000458.1:0-7132 GCA_036376445.1 Acidobacteriaceae bacterium | reverse complement strand
GGCGGCGGCTTCGATCTCGCCGGAGTTCTCGCGCAGCTCCGGCGGAATCCAGTCGAGGTCGAGGGCGCGGTAGATGTCTTCCTCCGTAGCGGCTGCAACCTGGGTGGCGTCATCGAGGCGCGCGAGCGCGTACTCGCTCAGCGTGTAGCCGCGTTTGAGCGCGCGCTGGCGCACGGTAACGTTGTGCATCTTGGAGCCGGTGAAATACTGCAGCGCAGCGCCGAAAGAGGCGCGAGGCAGGAGGCGGACATCGATCTGGAGCCCATTCCGCAGATTGAAGCTGACCTTGTTCTGTCCTTTGGCGATGAGCTGCGCGATGGGCGGATAGGCGGCGGTGTATTCAACGGCGGCGGAGACGACGTCTTCCTCGCAGGCCGGCCCGGTGACGAGGATGTCGAGATCGCCGACGGTATCGCGACCGCGGCGGAGCGAGCCAGCGGGCGTGACGCTCTCGATGCCGGGAAAGTCTTTGAGATAGAGGGTGAGGCGCTCGGCGGCAATCTCGGCGTCGTCGATATGGTAGCGGCCGGTGTTCCTGCGGTATTCGTCGATGCCTTTGCGGAGCTTCTGAATGAGCCTGTCGCCGACGCGCGGGAGTCTGGCGAGGCGGCCTTCATCGATGGCGACTGCGAGGTCGTCCACGGTGGCGACGCCGGTGGCTTCGAAGATGAGCGAGACGGTCTTGGGGCCCATGCCGGGAAGCTTGAGCAGCTCGAGCATGGAGGGGTGGTATTTCTGCAGGAGGTCGTCCCGCAGCGGAAGCGAGCCGTGCTGCTCGATGGACTGGATGTTGGCGACCATGCCTTTGCCGATGCCGGGAATTTCTAGGAGACGCTTGGGGTCGGCGGCGATGGTGGAGAGCGGGATGGTGCTCTGCTCGACCGCTTCAGCGGCGCGGCGGTAGGAGCGGATGCGGAAGGGATCGCCTGCGCCGATCTCGAGCAGGTCGGCGGTTTCGGCGAGCAACTGGGCGATGGCGCGATTTTCCATTGCTGAAAGGCGAAGTCAATCGCCTTTCAGCACTTTATCGCAATGCCCGGGTGAGCGAGAGAAGGCCCCCGAGACACGTGTCCCTCAGCCTGCTCGTCTTGAGATGGTATGGCTGGTTGGGTCAGGCTGCGGCCTGGGTGCGCAGCACCTGGTCGGCCTGTGGCCCTTTCTGCCCTTGAACAATGTCGAACTCGACCTCGTCTCCCTCTTTGAGACTTTTGTAGCCATCGAGCTGGATCGAGCTGTAGTGCACGAAGACGTCTGGCCCATCCTCCCTGCCGATGAACCCATAGCCCTTCGCATTATTGAACCACTTTACCTTGCCTTTGTAATGAGACACGTGTCGGTTACCTCACTTCGGAAGCAGATTGAAGTCGTCGGGTAGGGGCTTCGGCCGCACTCCCGAAGGCTTCAGGTGGGGCATAGACCCAGCCTGCCTTGCAGTAGTGACGCAGTGAGGTAGTGTTTGGTTTGCAAAAAAAGTGAGCGGCGGGCGTAAGGAAAGGGTGAAAAAGATGGTGCGCCTTAAGAGCGAGAAGCACGGGTGGCGGCGCGCTCCGCACGCTGGCGCTGTTTGCGCAGGCGCTCGTAGAGCAATGCAGCGGCGATGGTTTTTCCGTCGAGGATGCGGCCGTTCTCGATTTCGCGCAGCAACTCGCTGAGCGGCACGGCGAAGAGCTCGATCTGCTCGTCGTCTTCCGGTTCGGCGTCGCCGGGCGTGAGTCCTTCGGCGAGGTAGATCTGCATCCATTCACCGAGGAAGCCGGGGCTGGCGTAGAAGCGCACGAGCTTCGACCAGTGGCGGGCTTTGTATCCAGTCTCTTCGAGGAGCTCGCGCTTGGCGCCAACGAGGGGATCCTCGCCGGGATCGAGGGAGCCGGCGGGAACCTCGTAGAGGTACTGCGCAGCGGCGTGGCGATATTGGCGCTCCAAAAGAATGAGAGGGTCGCGTTTGCTTTTTGAGTCATCCACGGCGAGAACGACGACAGAGCCGGGATGACGGACGACGTCGCGACGGTGAGGCTTGCCGCCGGGCTCGCGCACCTCTTCAGTGACGACGCGAAAGACAGGGCCCTCAAAACTGACTTTGGAGGAAAGGACTTCCACCCCCTTGGGGTAAGTGCGATCGGGTTGTTGCTGCTGCTTTTTTGCGGGGGCCTTCTTTTTCGTTGCCATCCTGCCTCGTTTCCAACAATACCGTAGCATCCCTTGTTCATCGAGCAGCAGAAGGACAGATGGCAGCTGAATAAGGGTGAGGTTAGCCGGGTTTCTTAAAAGTATGGCTTAAGTTCGTGCTGCGCGGCGGCGACTCGGGCTTCCCAGAGAGATGGATCGAGAGTGAGCGACCTGCGGAGATCGTGTGTGGCTTCGTCCTTGTGGCCGAGAGAAAGCTGGGCGAGCGCGGCGGTGTAGAGATCGTGCGCGGTGGCGTTGGGCCGAGTGGCGCGCTGGACGAGTTCGTTGAGGAGCTTACTTGCGTGATCCTGATCACCGAGCTTGCGATAGGCAAGCGCGGTGAAAACGCTGGGTGTCTCGGCGGTTTGCGAGGCGGCGCTTTGCCATGCGGATTTCGCGTCGCTGGCTTTGCCCTGCGCATCGAGTGCGATGCCGAGCCAATAGAGTTGTTCGCTGAGGTCTGGATCGGGAGGGCGGCCGGTGCCGAGATCCTCGGGAAACTCCATGGCGGCGCGGAAGACGTCCGCGGCCTGGGCCGGCTGATGAGCAGCGAGAGCCTGACGCCCTTTTTCCATATTCGCGCGGACATAGATGTTGTGGATGATGACGCCGCCCTCCCATGGCTTGAATCGATGGTTGCGCAGCAGTGCGAGGGCCTGGTCCGGCTGAATCTGTTCGAGAAAGAAGAGTGCATGGCGGGCGCGGATGGTATCGCGATCGAGGATGGCGGCCGGCGCTTGCGCGAAGAGCTTCTCACGCGCGGCGGTGCTGCCCTGCTGCTCGTAGATATTGTCGAGGTCGTCGTAGAGGCGATAGTCAGTGGGGCTGATCTGAATGGCGCGTGAGTAGTGGCCGACGGCTTCGTCGAGGTGGTGCTTGACATGCCATTGGTAGACGCCGAGGTTGCGCTGGAGCACTGCGCTTTCGAAGTGATGTTGGAGCGCGGTGGACCAGAGCGCGGCGGCTTCGTCGTAGCGGGCATGCGCGAAGAGGAAGTTGCCCAGAGCGTAGGCGGCGTGGGCGTCGCCTGTATTTTGCTTCAGGGCGTCGGTGAGGATGGCGGCATCGGTGAGAGTGTTGGGAAAGACCTGGTCGATGCGGAGCGAAGTAGCTTTCGCGGCGAACTCCGCGGCGCGCCGGGGCTCGTGCTGCTCGCGGCTGTTCGAGGCCAGGTAGTAGTAGAGCAGAGGTGAGAGTGACTGCGCAGGCAGGCTGGCGATAGCTGCATGAAGGATGGCATTGGAAGAAGACCAATCGCCGAGTTGGTGGTACCAGGCAGCGACGGCGAGGTAGTTCTGCGGATCGGAGCCGATGGTGTTGGTCCATTGTGGAGTTGCAGCAGGGGCTGCATCGAGCCAATTTTCGGCCAGCGCGTAGGGGAGGAGCGGCGTGATGGCGAGCGCTTTCACTGAGGAAGCCGCGGCGGCGCGGCGGTCGCCGGTGAGCCGCTGGGCCGCGGCGAGGGCGGCGAGGGCGAGTGCGTTGGCGGGATCGTGATCGATGGCCTGCTGCAGGAGGTTGATCGCGGCAGCGTAGTTGTGTTGCTGGATGGCGATCTCGCCGAGTTGGAGATACGCGGGTGCGAGCGAGAGACCCGGTGCGAATGCTGGGCCGTAGTGGATAACGGACCAGAATGCGTCGGCAGCGCGCGCCAGATCGCCCTGGGCGCGATCGATGAGGCCGCCGGCGTAGAAGGCGAGCGGATTTTCATTTTCGCGTGCAAGGGCGCGATCGACGAAGCGCTGCGCGGCGACGAAGTCTGCGGCGCGGTAATGGAAGAAGGCCTGTTGGAGCAGCGCGGGGACGAAGCCGGGATCGCGCGCGAGTGCGTGGTCGTAGAGGCGGCGGGCGGCATCGGTGTCGCCGCGCTTCTCCAGGAAAACGCCCTCGAGATAAAGCTGCTCGACCGGCGTTGCAGATGTGATCTCGACGGGCATTGCGAGCGGCTTGCCGGCTAGCGGGTTCAACTCGGGATTGCCGTCGATGGGCTCGGCAGCCAACCAGTCGAGGAGGGTGCGGCCGTCGGAGGATTTCACACTGACGTGGAGTTTTTTGCGGGCGCGGTCCATGTCCGGCAGGGGAACGTCGAACGTTGCGGGATGGAGCGGCGTGAGCTGCACGTCACGAATCGTGCGGACAGGAGTGTCACCAATCGTGACCGTGACGGTAGCGTTTTGCAAGGCAGCCACGGGGCTGAAGAGGAGCTTCGCCTGTCCATTCGCGAAGGTGACGTTGAGGGCCATCTGGCTGGTGGCTTCGACGAAGCCGCCGTCGAGATCGGATACGGGATACCAATACTCGGTCCACTGCTCGATGCGGCCTGGTTCCATGAACTCGCGATACCCCTGCGTGGCGAAGCGGCCGCTCTGGATCTCGTTGTAGGGGCCGTCGCTATCGCTGAGGATGGTGTCCCAGATTCGGCCGCTTGGGGCGGTGCCCCAGCTCCAGAGCTTCTTGCCGGGATCTTCGCGGAAGTCGGAGACGTGGACGATGCCGTAGTTGGACTGGTGGTAATAGACGCCGAAGAAGCTGCGTTTGACGTCGCGCGCGAAGATGGCCGTGGCGCCCGGGTTGTTGCGGTACCAGCTTTGATCGACGCCCTTCCACAAGGGCCAGCTCTGGACGATGTCGAAGGGATCATCCGAGATGGTTTCGCGCATGGGGTAGATGTACTGGAGATCGTCCGAGGCGGGGACGGCGGTGTTGGTCCAGAAGAGATAGAGGTGGCTGAGCGGTGTGGCGTTGAAGAGGGTGACGCCTTCTTCGAGCCGTGCCTCGCCCGGGCGGAGCGTGATCGCGATCTGCCAGTACATGTTGGAAACCCAGTCGACCGCGCCGACGAAGGCGGTGGTGCTGCCATCCGGATTGGGATGAAGCGTGGAGGAGACGGTGGACACCGTGTCGGTGGTGTGGGCGAAGGGGAAGCTGAACTCCATGCCACCGGCGATCCATGCGCCGCGCGGACCGACGAGTCCATACTTGATGACGTGGTTGCGATAGAGCATCTCGCGATGATGGAGTTTGTCATAGACGGAGTAGACGTGTCCTCCGAGTTCGGGGAGGATCGTGATCTTGAGGAACTGATTTTCTAGATAGATAGCGCGCCAGCTCCTGGGCTCGCGACGCTCGCCGAGATCATCGAGCATGGGGTAGGGGTAGATGGGGTGCTCGTTCACGAGAGGGAAGGGCGGATTGGGATCGGGCGGACCGAGCTTATAGGTGGGAATGGTGATGGAGCCTTCCCACGCGTGCACCGGCTGGCAGTGAGCGCCGAAGGGAAAAAGCAACAGGGTTGAAAGCAGCAGTGCGGCGGCGAATGGGCGGAGCCGCGGAGTAGTGATCTTCAGCGTGGGCAACTGGAACCCCCGGGGGAAGAAAATCTCGTGCGTTCTTCAGGCTACATCCGGCCTGCGAAATTCATCGCGATCATCCTGGCGAGGGCAATGCCTCCGACGGCACTCCATCTGATCTCACGGCGACCGCAAGCTGGACCTCAAGCAATCCTGCTGTGATCGCGTCGGCACCCGGGGGCGAGCAGCCAATCGGCGATCCTCCAACGGCAATTCGCGGCGTAGCGATGCCTGCGAAGAAAACACAGAGCGCAAGATCGACGCGGGAGAAATCCTCTTAAACCGATCGCTGCGATACCATCCTGCTCAGAGAGCATGACGGTACAGCGCGGTGTTGCAGTCATCGGCTTGGGGAACTGGGGATCATCGCTCGCGGCAGCCCTGGAGCGCGCCGGCCTCCTCGCAGAACGCGTTCATGCGCAGCGGCGCAGCAAGACCGCACGGCTGGATGCGCGCTTTCTGTGGCTGTGCGTACCGGACACTGCAATCGAAGAGACAGCCGCATGGCTGACTGAAGTGCGACGCGATCTGCGAGGGCAGGTGGTGGTGCACTCGAGCGGCGCGCTGAATCGCACGGCGCTCGTCGCGGCGAAGCGTGCCGGCGCACATACCGGCTCTGTGCATCCCATGATGAGCTTTCCCACGAGGCGCGTGGTTGCCCTTCGCGGAACGCGCTTTGCGGTGGAAGCCGATGATCGCGCAACACAGCGACAGCTTTTCCTGCTGGTGCGGCGGATCGGCGGGATTCCGTTTGCGATGGAAGGTGAGGGAAAGGCGATGTACCACGCCGCCGCGATGTTTGGTTCCCCTTTTGTGGTCGCGACACTGATGGCCGGGGTGAATGTGATGCGCGCAGCGGGTCTGAGTGAGCGGGAGGCACTGGCGTTGCTGGGACCAATCGCGGCTGCCACGGTGGCAAACGTGCAAAACCAGGGACTAGCGCGGAGCTTTAGCGGGCCGCTTGCACGCGGTGACTCGGCTACCCTCAAACTGCATCGTAACGCGCTGCACGGGCATCCGTTAGAGGCGCGCATCTACGAATCGCTGGCCCGGCTCGCGGCAACCGATCTGCCGTCGAAAAATCGTTCCGCGATTGAGAAGGCGCTAGGCCACGTTTCGAGAAAGAATGGAAGTGGGCGGTAGACCGAGACGGCACGTAGACCCGAACGGCAGCAGGAGACGAAGTGGACGCGGAGTGTTATCCCAGCTCGATGATGCCGGACAGCAATCCGCTGTTCGTGGATTACACGGAGAGCACTGCTCCGCTGACGCCGTTTTTTCCAAACACCGCAACAGGCAAAGACTGGATCGCGCAACGACGGAAGCTGAGCGCGGAAGATCGCACCCGACTGGCCGATCTGCTGGCGGAGCAAAACGCGCGCTACGGAGGCGGGGCTGAGACAGCGCGCAACATTGAACGGTTGCGCGGCGGAGCATCCGCAGTCGTGACCGGGCAGCAGGTGGCGCTGTTCGGCGGCCCGCTCTATACGCTGCTGAAAGCCGCAACCGCAATTGCACGCGCACGTGAAGCAACGGAAGCGGGCTACGACACGGTCCCGGTCTTCTGGATGGCGACCGAGGACCATGATTTCGCGGAGATCGCGCATGTGGAGCTG
>DASVAI010000449.1:0-7620 GCA_036376445.1 Acidobacteriaceae bacterium | reverse complement strand
GCGAACCCCACAACTCGCGCCACCGGCGCGTCCGCCCCTGTGGCCAACAGCAGAACGGCCTCCCTGCGTCTGGGAGGCCGTTCCGGTGAAAAACTCAGTGATGGCTAGGCGTTGCGAACAACATTGGCCGCATTCAGGCCCTTCGGACCCTGCTGACACTCGAACTCCACTCCCTCACCCTCATTCAGCGTCTTGTACCCGTTCTCCTGAATTGCCGAGAAGTGCACAAACACATCTTCGCCGGTGGAGCGCTGGATGAAACCATATCCCTTCGCTCCGTTAAACCACTTCACAACGCCTTGCTCTTTCACGGGAGACTCCTTTCACCTCTCTGTTGTGGCGTCCCGCACATCCTCCTGAAAACGTGAAAAGCTGCCGGCGTCTATGACGCTGGGCAGCTCTTTGTTTCTCTAAGGCTCATTGCGGAACAGCAAAACCAGAACATCAAAAACGGCCTTCCAAACTATGCATCCCGCGAATCCCTCAATTTGGGTCGCGTTCTCCTGTTATGGCAGGAAACGCTCCTAAGTGCAACACAAAATTACGTTACAGCCGGGCATCACCCGTTGTGGGCAGTGGATTTGCGCCTCAGGATTGCTACGATTCATCCTGCATGGCCATGCTGACGCTGTTTCCCCCAGGCATTCAGACAGGTCCCGCAGAGCAGGGCCGGTCCCCGGCCGAACCGCTACGCAGCCTGCCGGAACATGCCTCGCTCCTCCAGCGGATGAAGGCGCTCGCCCTCTATCTTGCGCAGACCGAGGTGCACACCTACGCCTTCAGCGTCGCCGCAAACGTCATCCTGTCCCTTTTCCCCTTCATCGTCCTCATGCTCACCCTGGCTCGCGAGGTCTTCCACTCCCCGGCCATGGTCGCCGTCATCGCGGACGAGATCCGCTACTTTCTCCCCGCCGGCCAGGACTTCGTCATCCGCAACATGAACATCCTCTCCCGCTCCCACGGCGGCGTGCAGTTCGCTTCCATCGTGATGCTGCTCATTTCCTCTACCGGGGTCTTCATGCCGCTGGAAGTCGCCCTGAACCAGGTCTGGGGCGCGGGCAGGAACCGATCCTACCTGAAGAACCAGCTCGTCTCGCTTGGACTGGCCTTCGCCATCGGCATCCTGACCCTCATCTCGATCTCGATGACTGCCGCGCAACACAGCCTGCTCAGCCTAGTCTTCCTCGGCAACACCGATAACATCGTCTTCAACTTCCTCGCTCACTGGCTGTTGCAGATCACTGCCGCGATCATCAGCGTCCTCATCTTCCTGCTCATCTACTGGGTGCTGCCTAACCGCCGCCTGCCGATCATGGCTGTCGTCCCCGCGGCCGTGACCACAGGCCTGCTCTGGGAAGTTGCCAAGCACATCTATATCGCGCTTTTGCCGCTGCTCGATTTCCGCTCCGTCTACGGCCCGTTCTCTGTCTCTGTCTCGCTGATGATGTGGGCCTTTGTCAGTGGACTCCTCATGCTCGCCGGCGCCCACTACTCGGCCTCCCGCCACGCACTCCGCCTCGCGCGCGACATCGGTTTCGCGCACAAGGATTGCGAAGCGGCGACCGTCTAGACCTGCTCCAAACCACTACTCAGGCGGTGGGTTACACTCGCCCTGAGTATGCCCAACCCCTTCCTGCGCATAGAAGGCGCGATCCTCAAACCACTGCGCCGCCCACCTCTTTCCGGCGTGGCGGAGCATGGTGCCTTCTGGTCGCTTGCGGCTCTCATCCTGCTTGTCGCGTTGCGATGGCTCCCCGGCCACTCCGGTGTTCTCAATACACTCTCGCTCTTCGTCGCCGTCCCGGTCTGCCTGGTCTTCAGTTGCATCGTGCTCTATCGCTGGCTGGTCAATCATGTCCTCTGGAAGGTGCGCAATCGCCTCATCGTCACGTATCTTCTGATGGGCCTTGCCCCAGTGGTGCTCTTCGTCACGCTTGCCACCATCGCGGCGTACGTTTTCTCCGGTCAGTTCGCTACCTTCGCCGCCACCTCCGAACTGGACTCTGCGCTCGGCCGGCTCAGCGCGGAGAACCAGGCCTTCGCCGTGCACGTGGCGCATACCATCGCGCGCACGCCTTCCGCCAACTCCGTCGAACTCAGCGACTATGAGGCCGCCGACCACAGCATTCCCGGCCGGCTCCTGGTCGATGCATGGGAAGGCGACCGCAAGCTGCTGTTGATCAAGGACGGTCGCGAGCTCCCGCAGCACAATGCTGCCGACCCGATCGCATATCCTACCTGGTCGCGTGACGGCTTTCGCGGAGTAGTGCATGATAACGGCCGTCTTTTTCTGCGTGCCGTCAACTCCAGGAACGTGGCCGGCCACCGGATCACCCTCATCTCGAGCGCGCCGCTCGACCCGGCGACCGTGGACCTGCTCGCCCGCGGGCTGGGCGTCGTCCACGTCATTCCGGATGTCAGCAAGGCTTTCCAGGAGGACGAAGCAAAAAATGGGCACCGTACCCGCCGTCCCAGCGATCTAGCTGCTGAGGCCACCGGCACGGTCAGTGGCGGCACACTCGCACCTAGCAGCTTCCTGCTCGATCGCCGCATTACCTTCTCCACGCCGCTTACCACAAGGAACTGGGAGAACGGCAAAGAGCTTACCAGTCTGCTCAGCGTCACCTCACGGCCCGCGCTGCTCTACACGCACCTCTTCGGCGCTGCGGTGTTGGTGGGCACGGCCATCCGGTACGGGCTGATCGTCCTGACGACGCTGTTCGCTTTAATCGAGCTCGTAGCCTTCATCATGGCTGTTCGGCTCAACCGCACCATCACCAATGCCGTCGCCGATCTCTACCTGGCCACCGTCGCGATCGACAGCGGCGACTTCGCGCATCGCATCCGCATCCAGCGCCGCGATCAGCTCGGCGCCCTCTCCACTTCGTTCAATACCATGTCCGAATCGCTCGAGCGCCTGCTCGAGCAGCAGCGCGAAAAAGAGCGCATGCAGAGCGAGCTCGAGATTGCCCAGGAAGTGCAGAACAATCTCTTTCCGCACGGACAGGTGCAAATTCCCGGGCTCGAGCTGCACGGCGTCTGCCGTCCCGCGCGCACCGTCTCGGGTGACTACTATGACTTCCTCATCATGGGCGACACCGATCTCACCCTCGCGATGGGAGACATCAGCGGCAAGGGGATCTCTGCCGCGCTGCTCATGGCGTCGCTGCACTCCGCCGTGCGCGCCTACCGCTTCGCCGGCGAGGACCGGCACTCTAATGGCGGTGCGCACCACGCCGTCAACGGCAATGCAACCTTCAGTTCGCCCGGCAAGGTGCTAAGCCTGTTGAACCGTCACCTCTATCGCAGCACCCAGCCGGAAAAGTACGCCACCCTCTTCCTCGCGCACTACAACACAACGACGCGCAACCTCGTGTATTCGAATGGCGGCCAGCTTCCCCCGTTCGTTCTCTGCGCCGACGGCACCGTGCGCCGCCTTGACCGTGGCGGCTCCGTCGTCGGTCTGCTCGACAACCTCTCCTACGACGAGGGCACTGTCATCCTGGAGCCCGGTGACATCCTCATCGCTTACAGCGACGGCGTTACCGAGCCCGAAAATGAATTCGGCGAATTCGGCGAAGAGCGCCTGATCGACATGGTCCAGCGCCATCGGCACCTGCCGCTGGCCGCCATCTCACAGCAGGTGATGCAGGCGCTCCGAGCGTGGATCGGCGATCAGGAACAACCCGACGACATCACGCTCGTGCTTGCGCGCCAGGCCGCAAACCACACCGGCATCCAGGCAGCAGCTACCCCCGACATCATGGAGTTGCTTTCCCCCTGACCGGCCGCGCTGAGCGGCGGTGCTACGTCCCATCCTCCAGTATCGAGCCCTAATTGGCCTTTGCCGCTTTCGCTGCGGTCTGGTCCACACCTCGAATCGTCCAGAAGTCGGTAGCAAGCTTCGGCGCCGTCAGGTAGGCGTACGGCATCTTGAAATAGCCCTTCAATCCCCAGTCCGTTCCCCAGGAGTTGCGGACCAGAAACTCACGGCTCTTATCGTCATAGCCGACCGCCATGACAGCGTGCCCGCCGACAACCTTCTCATCCGAAGCAGGCATCTGCACTATGCCCGTTTTGGCCACCGGTTCTCCTTCGAAGGAATCGTAGACGGTAAAGCCGAAGACGAATGGGTATCCAGATGCGAGACAACCCTTCATCGTATTCAGGTCCTGGATCAGCCGCTGGTAAAGCGTGACCAGATCCTTTTTTGCGTCTTTATATGCTGGGGCTGGCGGTTTCTCTTCGAACTTTGCAATCTGATAGGGCCAGTCCTTTTCCGGAGGTGCGCCCAGTGTCGCCACGCTCTTGATTCCGTCTCGTATCATCGCGCCGGAATCGCTTTTGATGGTTCCTTCCATCGCCCGCTCGTTGTAGTAAATAAACAACCGCGACGGCACGAATTTTTTCTGCTGCTCGAACTCGATCGCGGCCGCTATGGCATTCGCAGTACAGCTACCCAACTGGCCCTGGTCGTAAATCGGCGGGCACTTATGGGACAAGTCCACCGACGGTGGGAGGTGCTGCTGATACCGCGATGGCGCGGCGTACAGGAAATCGCGCTGATCGGGTAGGTCGGGGACCCATCCAAATCGATGAATTCGGTTTGCTGTTGCCTTATTCGTCTGCGGCATAAGTAATTCCTTTCTTTCTGCTTCTCAGGGAGAGTCGTGATGTCGTCGTTACGAAGAGCAAAGTGCTACTCCGCGGCAATCAGGGCCCAGCAGACAATGGCGCTGCAGACTGTGCTCCAGCGCCCGAAACCCTTGTAGATTTGTGCCGCCATGTTGGCCTGCTGCTTGATCGTCAGCCCGGTGGATTTGATCTGTGGATCGGATACATTGCGCACTGCCAGCCATCGCGGCGCGGCGTCGCCCATCTGTGCGCAAACCAGCCCGAGCACCGCATCACCCATCTCGGACAGATCGCCCAGCCCTTGCAGCTTGTAATAATTCGAGGATGTATCAAAGCCGAAGAAATCCGTCGTCACCACTGAAGATGGAACGCCATTGGCGCGCACCTGCACGATCGCAGGGGCGCGCGTGTTGTCCTTGGGCAACTGCTCGGCATTCGCTTTGAAAAGCGACTTGGCCACTTTCAGATATTTGGGGTTCGGTGCCGCGCTGTGAAATGGCGGCTCTTTCCCGAACTTCTTCTTGAACTTCCGAAGACAGTCGAAGTGAACCACCGGGCTCACAATCACATCGCCCACCTCAAACTGCTTGCCAATACCACCGCCGGTCCCCGTGGTCAGCACGAGCTTCGGCTCCACGTCCTCGATGATCTGCTGCCACAGCTTCACGTTGGGAGCCAGCGGACCATCCTGCGAAAGATGGGAATCCGATTTGAAGACCACGGCCGATTTGCCGGCGATCGTGCAGCGCCAATAGGTGCCCAGGCGGCCGGCCTCAAGGGCAGGGCATCCCTTCCGCATTTCTTTGGCGAGCTTCGCAAAATTACACCGGTATGGCGTGTAGTCCCTCTGCGAATCCTTGCCAGGCGTCAACACCAGGCTGGTCGCGTGGCCTTCGTCCACCGTCCAGGCCACGACCAGAGCATCGGCTTTCGGCAGCCTTCCGCCGCTTCTCGTGCCCGCGGTGCGTGCCGTTACCGGCGCCATTCCCTTGGGCCAGGGAATATCTTGAAATCGCAACAGCGAGGTCGCGTTCGTGAAGCTGAAGAACTTCGTGCCTTCTGCTCCTTCTGAATCAAAGTCGATGATCTCCCGCTGCAAACCCTCCGGTGTGGACGTTTGAGCTGCGGCGCTGACCGCATATGTGGAATGCGGCGCTTGTACTTCGGTAGGGTCGAATCCAAGATTGCGTTTGATCCACGCACTATCGACAATCATCGTGTTCTCCCGTTATCGGCGCAGGTAGGGCCGCGAACGCGCAGATGCGTCCCTCTGGCGGCCAATCCCTCGCAAAATATTCCCGAACGGTAGTGGGGAGGAGCCCGGATCGATCTCTGACTCAGACGGTCAGACCCTGGAGCTGGTTAATGTGAGTTAAAAAGATACGATAGCCGCTACGAATGTCAAGACGAAAATGACACCGTTGCAAAAAGGACTCAGAAACCATCCCTACCAGCGCAGTAGGACAAGCTGGCCGCAAAAGCCCGGCCCCAGGGCCGCCAGCACGCTCCAAGTGCCCGGCGCCGGCCGGTGTTTCAGCATGACATCTTCCAGTACCAGCAGCACCGAAGCCGAAGACAGATTGCCCACCTCGCGCAGAGAATCCCACGATGCGGAGACGTCTGTGCGCTCGAGTCCGAGCGAATCCGACATGGCGTCCAGCACCTTCGGGCCGCCGGTGTGCAGGATCCAGCTACCCACGTTCGCGCGCTTCAGCCCATTGCGGCATAGCAGCGCGTCCACGTCTGCCGGCAGCTTTGCGCGGATGATCGCCGGCACCTCCGGCGAGAGCACGATTCGAAATCCGTCATCGGTGATCTCCCAGCCCATCGCATCTTCCGTGTCCGGATAGAAACTGGAAGCTGTGTCCACGATCTCCGGCCCATCTGCGACAACGTCATCGCCGGAAACGACCACCGCGGCCGCGCCATCCGCAAACAGCCCGGATGAGATCAGGTTCGCGATCGACAGATCATTGCGCTGCCACGTCAGCGAGCATAGTTCCACAGAAAGCAGCACCGCGACACGATCCGGCCAGGCGCGCACATAATCCGCGGCCTGCGCAATCCCTGCGGCGCCCGCCACGCAGCCCAGCCCGAAGATGGGCGTACGCCGGATGTCCTTGCGCAAGTGCATGCGGTTCGCCAGGTGCGCATCGAGCGAAGGGCTGGCAATACCAGTTACCGAGACCGTAAGCAGCGCATCGATGCGGTCGCGCGTCAATCCGGCGCGCTCCAGCGCCAGGTCGATCGACTGCTCGCCCAGTTCCTCCGCCTTCTCCAGCCAGATGCGGTTTGCGTCACTCCATCGCGTCAGATTGGCATACCCGGCGAAGGGCATGACCAGGTGACGCGTCTCCACTCCTACACGGTGATGAAACCGGGAGAGCAGCGCCGGGTTCTCCAGCTTGCCCTTCCACTGTTCGGAAAGCGCCTCAAAAATCTGCTGCTGGGTATAGCGGTATGGAGGCAGGGCGCGAGCGACGCTGGCAACTTTCATAGTCCTCTTTCTTTATAGGGAGCCGGCCAAACTGGTGTCCCGCGTCCTCGAATTATCTCTCCAGCCACGGAGCGTATCGCTTCCAAACAACTCTGCTCGCCAAGATGCAAACTGAGCAACTCGGCAAAATATTCCGGACGCGCCGCGAGCGCCGCGATGAATCGCCGCCGCAGCATCGGATGCCGATCGAGCAGGAGCAGAAGCCGCGCCATGCGTCCCGGAGTTCGCGCGATTCGCCGGTGCGCCTCGGTATAGCGCTCCAGTTCTCCTGTGCTGAGTGCCTCGGCAAGCGCAATCGCCTGGCGGAACGCGCTCAGCAATCCCTCGCCGGTAATTGCATCCACAGTTCCAGAAGCATCGCCGATCAGCGCGACGTTGCCGCGCACAACCTGCCGCATCGCGCATGTCTTGGTCACAGCGCCGCGGGCTGCCTCCGTGCGCTCTGCATTGGCCAGCCGCCGTGCCACGGCAGGGAAATCGGCAAGCGC